>JACXUW010000501.1 GCA_014763705.1 Micrococcales bacterium
CAGTTCTCGCTGAGCTATCTCGGCAACAAATTCCTGGTGTTCGGATGACCTTTCTCAGAGCCTCCGTCGCCACGATCCTCTACGTGATCGTGCTGCTGGCGACCTATTATGTGCATATCGCCTATTTCACGGTGAACGTCGTCCTCTACGCGGCGGTCCTCGATGCGCTCATCGCGCTGGCGATCATGATCGGCATGCTGTTCTTGTCCATCGCAGTCATCATCGCGGCCGTCATCCTATCATGACAACAGCCCACGCCCCGCGCCTGCGCGAGGCCGGACTCGAGGTCGTCGCGGTCTCGACCCGCGACGAGGAGCGTTCCGCGGCAGCCCGTTCCGACCTCCCCGCGGTCGAGGTGGTGCCGGGGCTCACCGAGCTGCTGGCCCTCCCCGGCCTCGATCTCGTCGTCCTCGCGACCCCGAGCGGCCGGCACGCCGCCCAGGTGCGCGAGGTGGTCGCGGCCGGTCTCGCCTGCGTCGTCGACAAACCGCTCGCGGTCGACGCGGCGAGCGCGGCGGAGGTGCTGCGCCGTGCCGCGCGCGCCGGGGTGCCGCTCACCGTCTTCCAGAACCGGCGCTACGACCCCGAGCACGCCACGCTGGCGCGGGTCGTGCGCGACGGCCTGGTCGGGGAGGCCTTCCGGCTCGAGCTGCGCTGGGAGCGTTGGCGCCCCGTGCCGAAGGACCGCTGGCGCGAGAACGCGGCGCCCGAGGACGGCGGCGGCCTCCTGCTCGACCTGCACAGCCACCTCGTCGACGCCGCGGTGCAGCTGTTCGGACCGGTGGAGTCCGTCGCCGCCACCGTGGCGGCCCGCACGACCCGCGCCGAGGACGACGCCTTCCTCCTGTGCCGGCACGCGGGCGGGGTGGTCTCGCACCTGTCGGCCACCTCGCTCGCGGGGGCGCCGGGCCCGCGCATCCGCCTGCTCGGCACCCGGGGCGCGTTCGTCCTCGCCGACTTCGAGGCCGAGGCCCACCCGTGGACCGCGCAGGCGGACGCCGACGCCGCCCACGCCGGGTGGCTGTACCGCGGGGCCGACCGCGAGCCGGTCGAGCGGGTCGAGAGCAGCCAGGCCGACCTCTACCGGGCGGTGGCGACCGCCCTCGAGGCGCCCGACCCGCAGGCCGCGATGCCGGTGGACCCGTGGGACGCGGTCCACGTCCTCGCCGTCCTCGACGCGGCGAGGGTGGCGGCCCGGGAGGAGCGCGTCGTCCGGGTCGTCACGCCGCAGCCCTAGGGCACCTGCTCGGGCTCACGGCGCGGCCAGCCGGCGGGGCTCGAGGCGCTCCTCGCGGACCTCGTCCCCGTCGCGCGTCACGACGTACGCACCCTTGCCGTCCTGCTCGGTGACGGCCTCGACGAGGTCGGTGCCGCGGTACACGAGGCCGACGCCGTCGTCGGTGCAGTGGGTCTCGGGCAGCGTGCCGTCGGCCACGAGCCGGTGCACGAGCGGTCGGCGTCGCTCCTCCGAGTCGTAGTGCACGCCGTTGCCGTAGGGGAGCAGGGCGAGACCGTTCGTGACCGCGCGCAGCTCGGGGCCGTAGGAGTCGGTCGTCCCGCCGAGGTACCAGCAGATCGAGCCGGCCGAGACGCCGGCGAGGACGACCCCGGCCTCCCACGCGGCACGGAACGCCGGCCGCAGGCCGTGGACGTCCCAGACCGCGAGCAGGTTGGCGACCGAGCCCCCGTTCACCCAGACGACGTCCTGCGCGAGGAGGTGGCCGGCCGGGTCCGCCAGGTTCGGCATCGGGAAGAGGGACAGGACGCTCGTGTCGAAGCCCGCGACCCGCCCGGCCTCGAGCGCCCGGAACGAGAAGGCCTCGGGGTCGCCCGCCGCGGTGCCCAGGACGGTCACGCGCGGACGGCGCCCACGGGCGCCGGAGAGCTCGACGGCGTGGTGGACCAGCGCGTCGAACTCGAACCACGTGCGATGGCCCGGGCGGTAGCCGCCGGAGGTGGCGAGGATGGTCGGCTGGTCGGTCGTCATGGGCGCCACCCTACGAAGGCCTGTGGAAAAGCTCGCGGCCGTCGCCGCCCGATGCGGCAGCGTGCCGGGCATGGAGACGAGCGGACCGCCCGAGGTGCCGGGCCTCGAGCTCGGCACGCTGCTCGGGCGCGGCGGCTCGGGCGAGGTCTGGGAGGGCGTCGACCTCGAGGGGGGCCGTCGGGTCGCGGTCAAGGTGTCCGCCGCCGACCCCGCGGCGGTCGAGGCCGCCGTGCGCGAGGCGGCCGTGACGGCCCGGACGGCCGCCGAGCACGTCCTC
>JACXUW010000060.1 GCA_014763705.1 Micrococcales bacterium
CACTCCCACGCACGACCGGAGGACCGCCGCGGCGGTCCTCCGGTCGTGCGTGGGAGTGGACCCTCGCGGGCCTGCTCCTCGCCCCGAACCTCGTCCTCCTCGCCGTGTTCACCTACCGGCCGCTCCTGGACAACATCCGGCTGTCCTTCACCGACTGGAACATCTCGGCCCCGATCGCCAACCCGGTGGGATTCGCGAACTACGTCGAGTGGTTCGGCCGCGACGACACCCGGACGGTCCTGTTCAACACGCTGGTCTTCACGGTCGCGACGGTCGGCATCTCGATGGGCCTCGGCCTCGCCCTGGCGATGCTGCTCGACCAGCGGCTGCGCGGCCGCAACCTCGTGCGCTCGGCCGTCTTCGCGCCGTTCGTCATCTCGGGTGCCGCGGTCGGGGTCGCGTTCCAGTTCGTCTTCGACCCCAGCTTCGGCCTCGTGCGCGACCTCCTGGCCCGGATCGGGGTCGAGTCCCCGGACTTCTACCAGCGCTCCGGCTGGGCGCTGTTCATGGTGACCTTCACCTACATCTGGAAGAACCTCGGCTACACCTTCGTCATCTACCTCGCGGCCCTGCAGGGCCGGCGCGCCGACCTCGACGAGGCGGCCGAGATCGACGGCGCCTCGCCGTGGACGCACTTCCGCAGGGTGCTCCTGCCGCAGCTGCGCCCGACGACGTTCTTCCTCTCGATCACCGTGCTGCTCAGCTCGGTCCAGGTCTTCGACATCATCAACGTGATGACCCGGGGCGGGCCGGTCGGCAACGGCACGATGACCCTCGTCTACCAGGTGTACCGCGAGACCTTCGTCAACCAGCGGGCCGGCTACGGAGCCACCGTGGCGACGGTCATGTTCCTCATCCTCCTCGTCGTGACCATCGTCCAGGTCCGCGTCATGGACCGGGGGCAGCGCTCGTGAGCGGGTTGGCGCACGGGGCCGAGGCCGCCTCGCACCGGTCGCGGGGGATGACCGTCGCCGGCTACGTGGCGATGGTCCTCGTCCTGCTCGTCGTCGCCGTGCCGTTGTTCTGGATCGTCATCACCTCGCTCAAGGAGCGCCAGGACATCTACGTCCGTCCGGCGCAGTGGTTCCCCCAGCCGGGCACGACCGCGAACTACCACGACGTGACGACGCGCATCCCGTTCCTCGACTACTTCCGCAACTCGCTGGTCATCACCCTCGTGCTCTCGGCGTCGAAGATCGTCCTCGGGGTGATCAGCGCCTACGCCCTCTCGCTGCTGCGCTTCCCGGGGCGGGGTCTCGTCTTCCTCGTCGTCATCGCGGCGCTCATGGTGCCGAACCAGATCACGGTGATCAGCAACTACGCCCTCGTCGCGCAGCTCGGCTGGCGCAACACCTTCCAGGGCATCATCGTCCCGCTCGCCGGTGTCGCCTTCGGCACCTTCCTCATGCGCAACCAGTTCCTCAGCCTGCCGGGCGAGATCATCGAGGCCGCCCGGCTCGACGGCGCCGGACCGCTCAAGCTGCTCTGGCGGGTCGTCCTGCCGATGTCCTGGCCCACCCTCGTCGCCTTCTCGCTCATCACCGTGGTCAACGAGTGGAACGAGTACCTCTGGCCGTTCCTCATGTCCGACGACGAGCGCACGGCGCCGCTGCCGGTCGGCCTGACCCTGCTGCAGAACAACGACGGCGTGACGAACTGGGGCCCGGTGATGGCCGGCACGGTCCTCGCGATGCTCCCGGTCCTCGTCCTCTTCCTCGTCCTGCAGCGCCAGATGATCAAGGGCCTCACCGCCGGGGCCGTCAAGAGCTGACCCGCACCGAACCACCACACCACCACGACCCCGGGCAACGCGCCCGGTCCACCAGGGAGGGCACCACCGATGAACAACCTCACCCGCCGCGGCTTCCTCGGCCTCGCCGGAGCCGCCGGCGTCACCGGGCTCAGCGCCTGTGCCGGCACCGGCACGAGCGCGACGTCCGACAAGGGCGGCTCGAGCAACACCATCGAGTTCTGGAGCAACCACCCCGGCAACAGCAAGCCGGTCGAGCAGCAGATCATCCAGGCCTTCCAGAAGGAGAACCCGGGCCTCACCGTCAAGCTCGTCGACGCCGGCAAGAACTACGAGGAGGTGGCGCAGAAGCTCAACGCGGCCCTCGTCGGCGGCCAGCTGCCCGACCTCGTCGTCGTCTCCGACGTCACCTGGTTCAACTTCGCCCTCAACAAGCAGCTCGCCCCCATGGACGACCTGCTCTCGAGCGCGAAGGTCGACACCTCCGACTACGTCGACGCCCTCTTCAACGACTACAAGTACGCCGACGGGCACTTCGCCCTGCCGTACGCCCGGTCGACCCCCCTCTTCTACTACAACAAGGAGCTGTGGTCGAAGGCCGGTCTCGAGGACCGCGGCCCCAAGGACTGGGACGAGTTCAAGCAGTGGTCGGACGCGCTCAAGGCGGCCGTCGGCTCGGGCAAGCACGCGATGGAGCTGGCGGACGGCTCGAACTACCTCGACTGGTACTTCCAGAACATGGTCTGGGACTTCGGCGGTGCCTACTCCAAGGAGTGGACCCCGACCTTCTCCGACCCGAACACCGTCAAGGCCGGACAGTACCTCCAGGACCTCGCGAAGAACGGCGTCGTGAAGTTCAACGCGACCCCCGAGGCCGACTTCTCCGCGGGGCTCGCCGGCTGCATCCTGCAGTCCACCGGCTCGCTCGGCGGCATCTCCAAGGACGCGAAGTTCGAGGTCGGCACCGCCTTCCTGCCGGGCACCGACAACTGCCCGACCGGTGGCGCCGGCGTCGGCATCCCGGCCAAGATCTCCGACGAGCGCAAGGCCAACGCGGTGAAGTTCGCCGAGTTCCTCACGAACGCGAAGAACACGGTCACCTTCACCCAGGCGACGGGGTACATGCCGGTGCGCAAGTCGGCCGTCGACACCGCCGAGGAGAAGGCCTACCTCGAGAAGAACCCGAACGCCAAGACGGCGATCGACCAGCTGCCGCACACCCGCTCCCAGGACAACGCCCGCGTCCTCCTGCCCGGCGGCGGCGCCCGCATCGGCAAGGCGCTCGACCAGGTCGCCCAGGGCCAGGACGTCACGAGCGTGTTCGCCGGCCTCGACAAGGAGAGCCAGCAGGTGTTCGACAACCAGATCAAGTCCAAGCTCTGAGGAGAGCCACCCGATGGCAACGGTCTACTTCGACGCGGCGACCCGCCGGTACACCAAGGACGGCCCGCCCGCGGTCGACGCCGTCACCCTCGACATCGACGACGGGGAGTTCCTCGTCCTCGTCGGTCCGTCGGGGTGCGGCAAGTCGACGACCCTGCGGATGCTCGCCGGGCTCGAGCCGGTCGACGACGGGCGCATCCTCGTCGACGGGCACGACCAGAAGGGCGTGCGTCCGCGCGACCGTGACATCGCGATGGTCTTCCAGAGCTACGCGCTCTACCCGAACATGACGGCCGCGCAGAACATGGCCTTCGCCCTCGACAACTCGGGTGTGCCGAAGGCGGAGACGCGCTCGCGGGTCGAGGAGGCCGCTCGCATCCTCGAGCTCGGCGACCTCCTCGACCGCAAGCCCGGGCAGCTCTCCGGCGGCCAGCGGCAGCGGGTCGCGATGGGGCGGGCGATCGTCCGCCAGCCCAAGGTGTTCTGCATGGACGAGCCGCTGTCCAACCTCGACGCCAAGCTGCGCGTCTCGACCCGCAGCCAGATCGCCGGGCTGCAGCGGCGGCTCGGGGTGACCACGGTCTACGTCACCCACGACCAGGTCGAGGCGATGACGATGGGCCACCGGGTCGCCGTGCTGCGCGACGGCCGGCTCCAGCAGGTCGCGAGCCCGGAGGAGCTCTACGACCGCCCGGTCAACACCTTCGTCGCGGCGTTCATCGGGTCGCCGGCCATCACCCTCGTCGAGGCACCGGTCCGCGAGGGGCGTGCCGACGTCCACGGGGTCCCCGTCGCCCTCGACCGAGAGGTGGCCGCCGGTGCGGGCGACCGGGTCGTCGTCGGGCTGCGGCCGGAGTCGTGGCGGCTCGTCGGCGCCGACGAGCCGGACGCGCTGGAGCTGACCGTCGAGCTCGTCGAGGCGCTCGGGTCGGAGTCGTTCGTCTACGGCCGCCGCCCGGGCGCGGGGGAGGGCGACGACGAGCGGGTCACCATCAAGACCGAGAAGCGGGCCGGCGTGGAGGTCGGCGAGACCGTCCGTGTCCGTCCGGTCGACGGCGAGGCGCACGTCTTCGACGCCGCCTCGGGGGAGCGGCTCGCCGGCTGAGCGAGTCGCCCCGGGTCGCACCCGGCCGGCGGCTGACAGGGGAGGGGAGCCGCCGACCGGGTGCGGGTCAGTGCAGCCGGACCCGGGGGTCGAGGACGGCGTAGACGGCGTCGACCGCGATGTTCGCGACGACGACCGCGGTCGAGGCGAAGAGGACGATGCCGATGATCACCGGCAGGTCCTGCTGGTTGATGGCGTCGACCGCGGTCTTGCCCAGGCCCGGCAGGCTGAACACCTGCTCGGTGACGATCGCGCCGCCGAGCAGCCCGGCGACGTCGATGCCGAACTGGGTGACGACCGGGGTCAGGGCGCTGCGCAGGGCGTGCCGGACGACGACCCGTCGCTCGCTGATGCCCTTCGAGCGCGCGGTGCGGACGTAGTCCTCGCCGAGGACGTCGAGCATCGAGCCGCGGGTCAGCCGGGTGTAGGTCGCGGCCTGGACGAGCGCGAGCGTGAACCACGGCAGGAGCAGGTGCTGCAGCCACGTCCCCAGGCCACCGGCGAGGGGCGAGTAGCCGCCGGCCGGCAGCACCGCGAGCCCGTGGAGGGTCAGCTGGTAGTAGAGGAAGTACAGGAGGACGAGGCCGAGGAGGAAGCTCGGCATCGAGTAGAAGAAGAGCGAGAAGACCGTGAGCGAGCGGTCGGTCACCGAGCGGGGTCGCACGGCCGAGAGCACGCCGTTGGTCACGCCGAGCCCGACCCAGATGACCGCCGCGCCGAGCACGAGCGAGGCGGTGACCGGCAGCGCCGCGCCCATGATCGTGGTCACCGGCACCTGGTGGTAGTAGTCGTACCCCAGGTCGCCGTGCAGGGCCCGCCACACGAAGTCGAGGTACTGCTTCCAGATCGGCTGGTCGAGCCCGAGCCGGTGCGAGATGAGCGCGATCGTCTCGGGGGACGCCTGCCGCCCCGCGAGGGTGCGCGCGACGTCGTTCGGCGCGATGTAGAAGAGGGCGAAGACGGCCATCGTGATGAGCCACAGGACGACGACGCCCTGGAGGACCCGGCGGAGGAGGAACCTGACCACGGTGTCCTCCTCAGTGCCCGATGAGGCGGTCGCTGCGCGGGTCGAAGGCGTCGCGCACCCCGTCCCCGAACAGGTTGAAGGCGAGGGTCGTCACGAGGAGGGCGAGCCCGGGGAAGAAGACGAACCACCAGGAGGTCGTGTAGTAGTTCGTCGCCTCGTTGATCATGCCGCCCCAGTCCGGCGTCGGGGGGGCGAGGCCGAGCCCGAGGAAGGAGAGGGAGGCCTCGGTGAGGATGACGATCGGCACGAGCAGCGAGGTGTAGACGATGACCGGCGCGAGCACGTTGGGCAGCACGTCGACGAACATGATCCGCCGGTCGCTCGCGCCGAGTGAACGTGCCGCCTCGACGAACTCGCGCTCGCGCAGCGAGATCACCTGGCCGCGGACGATGCGGGCGACCGCCGCCCAGCTGAAGAAGCCGATGACGACGATGGTCACCGTGAGGCTCGGCCCGGTGATCGACACGAGGGCGAGGGCGACGAGGAGGAACGGCATCGACAGGACGATGTCGACGAGCCGGGCGAGGACGGTGTCGACGACGCCGCCGACGAACCCGGCGACGATGCCGACAACGACCCCGATGGCGACGGTGAGGGCGGTGGCGACGACACCGACGAGCAGCGAGACCCGCGCGCCGTACGCGATCCGGACGAGCACGTCGCGGCCGAGGTCGTCGGTGCCGAACCAGAACTCGCCGTTCGGGGCGACCGGCAGGCCCTGCGGCGACAGGCCGGTCTCGCGGAACTGCTCGTTCGGTGGGTGCCCGGTCACGGCGGCGACCACGGGGGCGAACACCGCGACGAGGACGACGAGGACGATGACGCCGAGCGAGGCCATCGCGACCCGGTCGCGACGCAGCCGCTGCCAGGCGAGGGCCCACGGCGAGCGGCCCTCGATGCGGCGGCCGGTGCCCGGCGGGGACGACGTCGGCTCGACGTCGTCGGGGACGGTACGGGGGTCCTGGTCGATGGTCATGCCGAGAGCTCCTCCTCGGTCGCGGTGATCTCGCTGTCCCCGACCGCGGGCCGGTCCGCGGCGAGGTCCTCGCCGTCGCCGAGCGGGTGCAGGCAGGCGGTGCGGTGCTCGGGCCGGTCGCCGAGCACGGGCTCGACCGGCGGGACGGTGCTCGCGCAGTCCTCGCGGGCTCGTGGGCACCGGGTGTGGAACCGGCAGCCGGCCGGCGGGTTGGTCGGCGTCGGCAGGTCGCCGGCGAGGACGATGCGGCGCCGGCTGTCCGAGACGTCCGGGTCGGCGACCGGCAGCGCGGAGAGCAGCGCCCGGGTGTAGGGGTGGCGGGGCTGGGTGAACAGCTCGGCCGACGGCGCCACCTCGACGACCTTGCCGAGGTACATCACCGCGATCCGGTCGCTGACGTGGCGCACGACGGACAGGTCGTGCGAGATGAAGACGTAGGTCAGCCCGAACTCGTCCTGGAGGTCCAGGAGGAGGTTGAGCACCTGCGCCTGGATCGAGACGTCGAGGGCGGAGACGGGCTCGTCGCAGATCATCAGCCGGGGTCGCAGCGCGAGGGCCCGGGCGACACCGATGCGCTGCCGCTGGCCGCCGGAGAACTCCGCCGGGAAGCGGTTGTAGTGCTCGGGGTTGAGGCCGACCCGCTCCATCAGCTCCTGGACCGAGCGTTTCCGCTCGGCCGGGGTGCCGACGTCGTGGATGACGAACGGGTCCCCGATGATCGAGCCGACCCGGCGCCGCGGGTTGAGCGACCCGTAGGGGTCCTGGAAGACCATCTGCACGTCCCGCCGGACACCGCGCATCCGGACCCGGGAGTGGTGGGTGATGTCCTCGCCGGCGAAGACGATCCGTCCGTCGTCGACGTCGTGCAGCCGGGTGATGCACCGGGCGAGGGTCGACTTGCCGCAGCCGGTCTCACCGACGAGGCCGAGGGTCTCACCGGGCATCACCTCGAGCGAGACGTCGTCGACGGCGTGGACGCGGTCGGTCCGGCGGCGGAACAGTCCCGCGCTGGTCACCGGGAAGGTCTTGGTCAGGTGCTCGAGGGAGAGCAGGGGCTCGGTCACGGTGCCTCCTGGAGCTCGCGGGCCGCCGGAGCGGGCACCTCGCCGGTCGTCGTACCGCGCGACGGGGGCAGCCAGCACGCCGAGAGGTGGTCGGGTGACCCGCCGACGGGCCGCAGCGGCGGCTGGTCGTGGCAGTCGGCGAAGGCGTGCGGGCAGCGGGGCCGGAACGGGCACCCCTGCGGCGGGTCGAGGAGCGACGGCGGCGCACCGGGTACCGGGACGAGCCGGCTGCCCGGCTCGCCCCGCGAGGGCAGCGAGCGGAGCAGTCCCTCGGAGTAGGGGTGGTGCGGGTGGTAGAAGAGTTCGCGGCGCGGCGCGACCTCCATCGCCCGCCCCGCGTACATGACGACGACCTCGTCGGCCATCTCGGCGACGACGCCCAGGTCGTGGGTGATGAGGACGATGGCCGTGCCGAACCGGTCCTGGAGCTGCTGCATCACCTCGAGGACCTGCGCCTGGACGGTGACGTCGAGCGCGGTCGTCGGCTCGTCGGCGATGAGCAGGGCCGGGTCGAGCGCCACGGCCATCGCGATCATCACCCGCTGGCGCATCCCGCCCGAGAACTGGTGCGGGTAGTCGTCGACCCGCCGCCGGGCCCGCGGGATGCCGACGAGCGAGAGCAGCTCGGCCGCCCGCTCCCGGGCCATGGCGCGGGTGACCGTGCGGTCGTGCGCCCGGATCATCTCCGCGACCTGCCAGCCGACCGTGTAGTACGGGTGGAGGCTGGAGAGGGGGTCCTGGAAGATCATCCCGATCCGGGCGCCGCGCACGGCACGCAGGGTCTCCTCGGAGGCGCCGAGCAGCTCGGTGCCGTCGAAGACCGCCGAGCCGGTGACCCGGGCGCCGCGGGTCAGGCCGGTGATGGTCTGGGTCGCGACCGACTTGCCGGAGCCGGACTCGCCGACGACGGCGAGGGTGGAGCCGCGCTCGACGTCGAAGGACAGCCCCCGGACGGCGTGGACCACGCCGTCCGGGGTGTCGAACTCGACGTGCAGGTCGCGGACCTCGAGTAGGGCCATCTCACTGCTCCTCGTGTCTGTCCCGCGGTCCGTCAGCCGCCCTGCATCCCCGGCGCCAGCCAGACGTTGGTCGGGTCGAAGTTCTGGAACGCCGGGATGTAGACCGCCCCGTGCACCTGCGCCGCGTGGTAGTTCGGGGTGCGCGGCTCGGTGATCGGGAAGAAGGCCGCGTCCTGCATCACGAGGTGGTCGGCCTGGGCCCACAGCGGCGCGGCGTCCTGCGGGGTGGCCGCCTCGGAGGCCTTCGCGACGAGGGCGTCGACGGCGGGGTTCTCGTAGAAGCCGAAGTTGCTGCCGGCCGGCGGGTAGGCGGCCTTGCCGTTGAAGAGCGGGCCGAAGTAGGACAGGGCGGCGTTGCCGTACCAGTCCGGGCCCCACCCGGAGATCGCGACGTCCCAGACGCCGCGCTGGGCGACCGTCGGCACCTGGAGGTACTTCGTGTAGAAGTCCGCGTTCGGCGAGGCGACACCGACGACGGTGACACCGGCCTTCCCGAGGTCCTGCTGGAGGGTCTGGAAGGTCTTCGTCGCCCCCTCGGAGGCGTTGCGGTAGAGCACCTTGACGGTCAGCCCGTTCGGGTAGCCGGCGGCGGCCAGCATCTGCTTGGCCTTGGCCGCGTCGAACGGGTAGTCGTCGAAGGAGGTCTCGCCGCCGACGATGCTCGAGGGCAGGACGTGGGTCAGCGGGCTGTTGAGCAGGTCGCCGCCGAGGACCTGGACGATGTTCGCCCGGTTGATCGCCGTCGAGAGGGCCCGGCGCACCTCGACCTTGCCGAGGGCCCCGCCGTTGTTCGGGGACTTCGTGTTGTAGACGAGGTAGGGGTTGCTCGACGCCGTGTCGCCGATGTGCAGGTTCGGGTCCTTCTTCGCCACGAGCGCCGGCACCCGGGAGGCCGGGGTGAGGTTGTCGAACTGCATGTCGGCACTCGGCGTGCCCGTCTCGAGCTGCTGCTGCGTCGAGTCCTGGCTCACCGTCTCGTTGACGAGGATCTTGTCGACGTAGGCCTTGCGGACCGGGTCGCTGGCGGCCTTCCACGCGGGGTTGCGCTCGAAGGTGATGCTCTTGGTCGGCGTGTACGCGGTGATGCGGTACGGCCCGTCGGAGATGGTGTGCTGCGCCAGCTCCGCGCTGGCGGGGACGTACGCGTCCCACTCGGCCGGCGCCGCGCTGAAGGCCGGCAGCGTCAGCATGTCGACGAGGTAGCTCGCCGGCTTGGTGAGGTGCATGACGACGGTGCTGGGATCGGGGGCCTGGAGGCCCTCGACGTCGTGCCCGTTGAGGTAGTCCGCGATGGCCGAGGCGGTCGGCGCCACCTTGGCGAAGCCGTCGCAGAAGGCGCTGAACCCGACGATGAGGCTCTCGTAGTCGGGCAGCCCGCCGAACGGCTGCGCCGGGTTGCACGTGCGCTTGACGCCCCGGACGAAGTCCTCGGCGGTCACCGCGCGGGCCGGCGTCGTGTCCCACATGACGCCCTGCCGCAGCGTGAACGTGTACGTCTTCCCGCCGTCGCTGATGCCCTTGCCCTCGGTGGGGATCGACTCGGCGAGGTCGGGCACCGCCGTCGTCGCCTTGCCCTCGACCGCGGGGTAGGTGAACAGCTGCCGGCTCCACATCCGCAGCGCGGTGTAGCCGTTCGAGTAGTAGCTGATGTTCGGGTCCATGTAGTCGACGTCGCCGCTGCCGAGGAGGTTGAGGGTCCCCCCGCTGACCGGCTGGCCCTCCGCGGTGGAGCCGCCCGCGCTCGGTCCCGAGGTGCTGCAGCCGGCGGCGGCGAGGCCGGCGACGCAGAGGACGGCGAGGGTGGCGAGACGGGACGGTCGTGGTCTCATGGCATCTCCCTGACGAGTGGGTGCCGGGCGTGCCGGCGGTGCGTGGGTCGCACGTGGCGGCACCGTAGGATCGGCGTTGCACCCCCGGGGAGGGGCACGGGCGGAACGACACGCGACCGACACGGTTCCGTCACAGAGGGAAACGGTCGTGTGACGGAACGGTGTCGGGCGGGTCTCGGTCGTGACATGCCCGGCGCAGCCCGTGCCGCGCACCCCGTGCCGGTGGCATGATGCGCCGGTGGCCAAGCGTGTGCTGCTCATCGAGGACGACGCCCGGGTGCGCCGGACGCTGCGCCTCGCCCTCCAGGACGAGGGGTACGAGGTGACCGAGGCCGCCGACGGCGAGCAGGGCCTCGAGGCGATGCACCGCGACGACCCCGACGTCGTGCTCCTCGACCTCAACCTGCCGGGGCTCGACGGCTTCTCGGTGTGCCGGCGGATCCGCCACGACAGCCGGGTGCCGGTCATCATGGTCACCGCGCGGACCGACAGCCACGACGTCGTCGCCGGGCTCGAGGCGGGGGCGGACGACTACGTCACCAAGCCACTGGTCGCCAAGGAGCTGTCCGCACGCATCCGCGCGCTGCTGCGCCGGGTCGAGCCGGCCGCCGACACCCATCCGCGCCGGGTCCAGGCGGGGGACCTCGCGATCGGTCTCGACGACGGCATCGTCACGCTCGGGGACCAGCCGGTCTCGTTGACCCGCACCGAGTTCCGGCTGCTCGTCGAGCTCGCGCTGGCCGAGGGGAAGATCTGCTCGCGGGAGGAGCTCCTCGAGCGGGTCTGGGGCTACGGCTACTTCGGCGACTCCCGCATCGTCGACGTGCACGTGCGCCGGCTGCGCACGAAGGTCGAGCGCGACCCGTCGAGCCCGCGGCACGTGGTCACGGTCCGCGGCCTCGGCTACCGGCTGGCCGGCTAGTGCTGCGCGCGCTCCTCACCCGGTCGACCCGGTGGGTCGGCCGGTGGGGGATGCGGCGACGGGTCACCGTCGGCTTCGCCCTCGTCTCGCTCCTCCTCTCGCTCGTCCTCGCCTCGCTGGCCTGGGTGCTGGTCACCCAGGCGGTGGTCCGGGAGGCCCGGGCGACCGCCCTCGCGGCGACCTCGGTCGACGCGGGCCAGCTCGAGGCACGGATGGCCGCCCAGGGGAACGCCGCCGCCGTCTCGCTCGAGGACCTGCCGCGCACGCAGGCCGTGGCCGCCCTCGCCCTCGTCGCCGACCGCTGGTACGCCTCGGCGCCCACGCTCGGGCCGACGGTCCTGCCCGGCGAGCTGCGCAGGGCGGTGCTCGAGCAGCAGGTCGCGACCCAGCGGGTCGAGGTGGGGGACACCCTCTACCTCGTCGTCGGGATGCCGGTCCCGGGACGCGACGCCTCCTTCTTCGAGGTCTACCCGATGTCCGGGACGTCGCAGGCGGCGCGGGCGCTCTCGGCCGGGCTCGCCGCGGCCACGGTCGTCACCGTGCTGCTCGGTGTGGCGCTCGGCCGGGTGGCCGGGCGGGTGGCCCTCCGCCCGCTCGAGCGGCTCAACACGGCGGCGGCGGCGGTGGCCTCCGGACGGCTCGGGGTGCGGCTGGACGACGAGGACGACCCCGACCTCAGCCCCCTCACCGACTCCTTCAACCGCACGGCCGCCGACCTCGACCGGCGGGTCGTGGCCGACGCGCGCTTCGCCACCGACGTCAGCCACGAGCTGCGCACGCCGCTGACGACGATGCTCAACTCGATGCAGGTCATCCTCCACCGTGAGGACCGGCTCCCGGAGGACCTGCGCGAGCCGGTCGCGCTCCTCGCCGAGGAGCTGACCCGCTTCCGCCACCTCGTGACCGACCTGCTCGAGATCGCCCGCCACGAGGCCGGCGACCAGCTCGTCCTCGAGCCGGTGCGGCTCGCCGACCTCGTGCGCCGCGCCGCCGACGGCGAGGCCGGCCGGGCGGTGACCGAGGTCGACCCGGGCGCCGCGGAGGCCGTCCTCGAGGTCGACAAGCGGCGGCTCGAGCGGGTCGTCGCGAACCTCGTGCGCAACGCCGAGGGCCACGGCGGCGGCTGCACCGGGGTCCGGGTGGAGCGCGACGGCGACGTGCTGCGGGTCCTCGTCGAGGACGCCGGGCCCGGGGTGCCCGAGGAGCAGGCCCGCCGGATCTTCGACCGGTTCGCCCGTGGACAGGGCACGACCTCCACCGGCGTCGGCCTCGGGCTGGCCATCGTCCAGCGGCACGTCGCCCTCCACGGCGGCACGGTCACCGTCGGCCCGCGCCCGGGAGGAGGTGCGCGCTTTGTCGTCGAGCTCCCGTTCGCGCCGGCCCGCTGAGCCCCGCGGCCGTCCCCTGGCGGCCGTCCTCCCGGCC
>JACXUW010000502.1 GCA_014763705.1 Micrococcales bacterium
CCCTCGTGCGCAGCTTCCACGCCGCCTACGGCGTCCGGCCCCTCGTCGTCAACATGAGCACGAGCGGGCCGGTCGGCCTCTCGACGCTCTGCGACCACGTCTACGTCGAGGACTTCGAGAAGCCCGAGGTGTTCGCCGCCGCCCTCGAACGGGTCGGGCGCGAGCACGGCGGCGCGGGTCGCCCCGAGCTCCTCCTCGTGGCCACCGGCGACTGGTACGTCGAGATGGTCGTCGAGCGCAAGGAGCACCTCGCGCAGTGGTTCACCATCCCGTACATCGACATCGACCTGCTGCGGCGGATCGTCCGCAAGGACGAGTTCTACGCGATCCTCGACGAGGTCGGCGTGCCGCACCCGCGCACCGTCGTGGTCGACATGTCGCGAGACGCCGGCGAGGAGGCCGACCTGCCCTTCGGGTTCCCTGTCGTCGCCAAGCCCTCCGACAGCTCGGAGTACCACTACGCGCCGTTCGAGGGCAACGACAAGGTCTTCATCTGCCAGGACGCCGACGAGCTCGCCACGGTCCTGCGCCGGGTGCGGGCCAGCCCGTACGACGGCACCTTCCTGCTCCAGGAGTTCATCCCCGGCGACGACACGAACATGCGGGTGCTCACCTGCTACTCCGACCAGCAGGGCAAGGTCCGGTTCGGGTCGCTCGGCCACGTCCTCCTCGAGGAGCACCACCCGCTGGCCATCGGCAACCCGTGCGTCATCATCACGACCGAGGCCGACGAGGTGATCGAGCAGGCCCGCCGGTTCCTCGAGCACATCGGCTACGTCGGCTTCTCGAACTTCGACCTCAAGTACGACCACCGCGACGGCTCGTACCGGTTCTTCGAGATCAACGTCCGGCTCGGCCGGTCCAACTTCTACGTGACGGCCAACGGGTACAACGTCACCGAGTGGTACGTCCGCGACTGGGTGCGGCACGAGCCGATGGAGGGCCTGACCATCGCCCGCGGCGAGCACCTCTTCGCCTTCGTGCCGAAGAGCGTCGTCAAGAAGTACGTCCTCGACGACGCGCTGCGCGACAAGGCGCTCGAGCTGATGCGCACCGGCCGGGCCAGCGACCCCAACGTCTACCCCCCGGACCTGACGCTCAAGCGCCGCGTCTACAACGCGCTGTACCACCTCAACCACGTGCGCAAGTTCCGCGAGCACTTCGTGGACCGGCGATGAGCGGCCCCGACGTGCCGGTGCACGGCCAGCCCGGCGGCGTCCTCGGCGGGCTCGGGCCGGCCGCGACCGTGCACTACCTGCGCCGGGTCGTCGAGCTGACCGACGCCGCCCGCGACCAGGACCACGTCGACCTCATCGTCTGGCAGCACGGCTCGATCCCCGACCGCACCGGCTTCCTCCGCGGCGAGAACGAGTCGCCCGAGCCTGCCCTCGTCGCCGACGTGCAGGCCCTCGAGCGGGCCGGGGCCCGGTTCGTCGCCATCCCGTGCAACACCGCGCTCGTGTGGGTCGAGCAGATGCGGGCCGCCGTCGGCATCGAGGTCCTCGACACCGTCGACGAGACCGTGTGGGCGGCGCAGGCCGCCGTCCCCCGGCTGACCCGGCTGGGCGTCCTCGCCACCGACGGCACGCTGTCGGCCGGCACCTACGCGGCGTCCGCGGAGCGCGCCGGGCTCGAGCTGGTGGTCCCGGACCCCGACGTGCAGCGCGAGACGATGTCGGTCATCTACGACGGCGTCAAGGCCGGGAACCCGGTGCCGCGCAGCCGGTTCGACGCGCTCGTCGAGCACCTGCGAGTCAAGGGGGCGGAGGCGGTCGCCCTCGGGTGCACGGAGCTGTCCGTGCTCCACGGCGAGCTCGGCATCGAGGACGCCACCATCGTCGACTCCATCGACGCCGTCGCCGTGGCGACCATCCGGCGGGCCGGGGCCCGGCTGCGCACCTGAGCAGCGCTGCTCAGGCGGGCCGTCCACGGCCGTGGCACGGTGGGGTGATGCTCCGCGCCGCCCGCCCGTACCTGGTCGTCCTCGGTCTGCTGTGGGTGCTCCCGGCCCTCGTCGCCGGGCTCCTGCACGTCACGCTCCCCGACCACAACGCGGGGGGCCAGTGCGAGGGGATCGGGTTCGGCTGCAGCCCGACCCCGGCGGACACCGCACCGCTCCTCCTCGTGCTCGCGTCGCCGTTCCTCCTCGTCGCGGGGCTCGTCGGCTGCGGGGTGGTCGCCCTGGTGCAGGCTCGGCGCCGGCGCACGTCCGCCGCGTCGGGGACGTCTCGTCCTGCCGGGGTCACCTCGTCCTGAGGG
>JACXUW010000503.1 GCA_014763705.1 Micrococcales bacterium
ACCTGGTCGTCGTCGGCCCGCAGGCGCAGGGTCTCCTGGCCGGTCTGCGGCGGCAGGTTCGACGCCGCACCGAGCAGCAGGGGCTGGGACACCGCCCCGGCCGCCGCCCCGGCCGTCAGCCCGTCGGGGAAGTTCTCGCCGGACGCGACCCAGGCGTCGCCGAGATACCAGAACGCCCGGCTGACCGTCGCCGCCACCGCCCACCGGTCGCGGCCACCGAGCCGGATGACCGGGTTCGTCGAGTACGCGTTCAGCTGGCTCAGGACGCGGTCGCTGACACTGCCGGCACCGCCGACGACGTAGATGTTCGTCGCGGGGGTCGAGCGCAGCTCGGCCGCCGTCGCCGCGGGGACGGCGTCGCGGGTCACGAGGAGCAGCCGGCCCTTGCGCTTGGCCACCGCCGGGCCCGCGGCGAGCGCGTCGGCGAACACCTGACCGGACGCGACGAGCACCGGTGGCGTGGCGCCGTTCGCGGTGCGGTGGGCGACCGCCGCCGCGACGGCGTACCGGTCGGCGCCGCCGATGCGCTCGACGGTGCCACCACCGACGAGCCCCTGGATCTCGGCGAGGACCGTGTCGGAGACCGTCCCCGGACCGCCGACGACGGTGACGGCGGTGGCCCCGAGCCGCTGGATCTCGGTGCGGGTCGCGTCCGGCAGCCGGTCGCGGCCGGTGAGCAGCAGCGGTGCGGGCAGTTGCCCGGCCCACGCGCTCGCGGTGAGCGCGTCGGCGAAGGTCTCACCGCTGGCGACGAGGACGCGGGCCGAGCCCCCCGGGTAGGAGCGGGCGCTGACCCCGGCGGCGACGGCGTAGCGGTCTGCCCCGCCGACGCGGGTGACCGACGAGGTCGCCGGGGAGACCCGGACGACCCGGTCGTTCGTGCCGTTGGACGTCGTGAGGTAGAGCTTGCCGCCCGGGCCGGCGACGCTCCCGCGGACGCGGCCGTAGGTGCCGTCGTAGAGGACCTGCGGGGTCCCGACCGTCTGCGTCCCGGCCGCGACCGGCATCCGGCGCACGTCGCTCTCCTTGAGCGTCGAGACCATGAGGGAGCCGGTCCAGTCGCCCCACTGCGCGCCGCCGAGGAACGAGGCGCCGGATGTCGCGAGCGTCGGTGTGCCCGAGGCCCACTGCGGCGACCGGTAGGCGCTGGCGGCCGAGCAGCCGGCGGGCGCGTTCGGGTTTCCGGCCCCGGTGTAGCAGGGCCATCCGTAGTTGCCGCCCGCGCGCAGGAGGTTGACCTCGTCGTCGGTGTTCGGTCCGTGCTCGACCTCCCACACCTCCGAGGTCCCCGGCCGCAGGGCGATGCCCTGCGGGTTGCGGTGGCCCATCGTGTAGACGACGTCGCGCCGGCCCTGGATGACCGGGTTGGTCGCCGGCACACCGCCGTCGCGGGTCATCCGCAGGACCTTGCCGTTGAGGCTCGAGCGGTCCTGGGCGAGGGCCTGGACGCCGCCGTCACCCATGCCCAGCCAGAGGTAGCCGGACTGGTCCATCTCGACCGCGCAGCCGTTGTGGTTGTTGTGGGCCTTCATCCCGCCGCGCAAGAGGGTGGGCCCGGTGAACCGCGAGCCGGAGACGGTGTACCGCAGCAGCTGGTTGACCCATCCGCCGCTGCCGGTGTACTCGCGGGAGGCACAGACGTAGACGTACGGGTGCGAGCGGAAGTCGGTGTCGACGGCGATGCCGAGGAGGCCGGCCTCGCTCACCGCGTGCACGTTCGGGACGGTGACCGTGCCGAGGAGCGCCGCACCCGGGGACCCGCTCTGGTAGATGCGGATCCGGCCCGGGCGCTCGGTGACGAGCATCCGGCCGTCCGGGAGGAAGGCGAGGTCCCACGGGAAGGTGAGGTTGCCCTGGACCACCTCGGTCGTGGTCGTCGGAACCGCTGCCGGCACGGCCGCGGCGGGGGCACTCCGGAGGCCGGCCGGCGGCACGGCGGCGCTCGGGCCGGCGGCCGAGAACGCGAGGACCGGGGCGAGGGCGATCGCCGCGAGCGCGGCGCCCAGGGGCAGGGATCGGGTGGCACGCGGCACGTCGGCCTCCTCCGTCGGGTGCTCGCCACTCTACGGAGCGGGACCGGTGCGCGCCCCCCGAGCGATGCCGCGCTCGACGACGACCTCGGTGACGCCCCGGACCGGCTGCCCGAGGAAGGAACCGGCGGACGCCTCCCACGCGCCGAGGCCGGGCACGACACCCCGCGGAGCGCCGGTGGCGGCCCGCACCGTGCGCTCGTACGCCTCGAGCCGGTGCCGCGAGACG
>JACXUW010000504.1 GCA_014763705.1 Micrococcales bacterium
GCGCCACGTCGGCCGGGGTCGGTGTCTCGGTCTGGCCCATGGCGTGGACCTCGCTTCCTGGTTCGGCTGTTCTTCGGCTGGGGTGGTGCTGGTCGTGCAGGTAGGTGGTCCTCGACCGGGCGAGAGGCTCGACCCGGGACGACGGGGGGGACGTCGCCTCCGGGGCCCGGAGCGACGGGGGGGACGTCGCTCTCTCGGTGCCGGTCTCGCCCGGCCGAGGACTGAGGTCGGGGCGGCCGCCACGGCTCACGGGTCCGGGTTGTCTCTCCCGGGTTGACCGTCGACTGGCCTCTCGCTCGTGTGCGCTGCCCCTCAGCGGCGCGGGATGAGCGGGGCCGGTCGGCCGACAGGGGTGGGCGGCCGCCCCGGGTCTAGGGCGGCGGCCGACCGGGCTGGCGAGGCCCGTACCAGTCCGCGACGCGGTCCTTGAGCGCGCGAGCGTCCGCGGCCAGGCACGAGGTGCACAGGCCCGACTCGTCGTCGACGTGGAGGTCCGTGCGGCCGCAGCGGCCGCACGGCATGGCGACGTCGTCGAACGTGAGCTGCGCGGCCGCGGCCTGCTCGGCCAGGTGCTGCTCGTGGGCCTCGTCGACGAGGTCCTGGAAGCCCGGCGGGCGGCGCGGCATGTACCCGTCCAGCGCGCTCGAGCGACACGAGTGGTTGCTCTTGAACCGGACGCCGCACCGCTCGCACCGCGTGAAGCCGGCCGCGTCGACACGGGTCGCGGTGGCCATCACGGCGCCCAGCCGCCGGCGGCACGGGACCGGCCGGTGAGGCCGTCGCCGATGAAGGTCACACCGGCTGACTGCTCCTCCTCCGGAGCACCGGGCGACGGGATCTCGGGCGGCTCCGGCGCGATCGGCTCGTGGGTGCCCGCCTCGATGAAGGCGTCCAGCTGGTTGCGGGTGACCCGACGCACCTGGGGCGACAGTTGGACGTAGCCAAGCCGCCCTTGCATCAGCGAGTAGACCGTGCGCCGAGACACTCCCAGCTCATCAGCGACCTCCTCGACCGTCAGCAGGCGACGACCCATGTCCGCGGTCATGACGCCGGCTCCGCGACCGGGTGCTTGATCGCGATCTGCGGGACGTCCAGCAGACGCGCGGCGCGAGCAAGGAGGTGGTTGGGGAGCGCCTTCCGGCCGGCCTCGATGTTCGAGAGGTAGGCGTAGGAGATCCCGATCTCGGTCGCGAACTGCCCGAGCTTCCAGCCGCGCGTCTCGCGGATGATCCGCAGCGTCGCACCAACTCGCTCTCGCTCCGCTTGTTCCGGGGTGTCCGATGTGCGGTTGGGCATGCCTAGAGAGTAAGGAACACTGCGGAACTTGTCAACAAGGAAACCGGAAACAGACCGAAGAAGATGCGTCATCGCAGGTCAGACGCTCGCAACCACGCCTAAGTACATCAGTGTATTTCCTGTCAACGTTCAGGAGTGTTCAAGACGTGACGCTTGATGTTTCCTTGGGTTTCCGAAACCCTGCCGCCATGGCACGCAAGACGAGGGCACCACCATGAGGAGTCGGGAAGACGCTCAGCGCGAAGTGCGCGTCGCCGTACGCAGGCACATGGCGTCGCGCGGCTGGAACAAGGCCGAACTTCAAGAAGCGGCGGGGATCGACCCGAACACAGCCGGCGACTTCCTCAACGGTCGTCGCTGGCCCCAGGGGCGGACCCTGTCGAAGATCGAGCGCGCTCTCGAGTGGCCGCCGGGCACCATCGCGGCGGCCCTCGAGGGCGCGCCCCTTCCGGAGACCTACGAGCAGGCCATGTGGCCCCACGTAGAGGAGCCCGAGGGGGAGCCGGCTGCGGATGAGGGGTCGTTCGTGGCGGCGCCGGGCGAGCGCGTCCGTGACGGCGCGAGCGACTCGGAGGTGATGGCGGCGATCCGGGAGATGATCGTGCCGTCGCTGCTGCCGGTTCTGGCGCCGCTCGTCGTCTATTTCGGCGTGCTGCTGATCTCCGGCTCGAAGGCCTCGGCCTTCGCGGCTCTCGGCGCCTCGCTGCTCGGCGTGATCGTCAACGGCCTCTTCGTCGCGATTTCCATGACCTCCGGCGGTGGTGCATGGGACAACGCCAAGAAGAGCTTCGAGGACGGCTTCATCGACAAGGACGGGGTCAAGCACCTGAAGGGCTCGGACGCCCACAAGGCTTCCGTCACCGGTGACACCGTCGGCGATCCCTACAAGGATACGGCAGGCCCGGCCGTGAACCCGGCGATCAAGATCACCAACATTGTGGCCCTGCTGCTGCTGGCGCT
>JACXUW010000505.1 GCA_014763705.1 Micrococcales bacterium
TCGCGGCGCCCTTCACCGGCGCGGCCTTCCTCGCGGCGGGCTTCACCGGCGCGGCCTTCGTCGCGGCGGGCTTCGCGGGAGCGGGCTTCTTCGCGGCGGCCTTCGTCACGGGAGCCTTCGGTGGGACGGCCTCGACCGCCGCGTCGTCGGCGACGGTGACCGGGTCGGCGCCGATGAGCGGGGTCGTGCGGCGGCGCGCCCGCTCGCCGCCGGCCCGGGCGGCGCCGGCGGCCAGTGCTCCGCGACGGGCGGCCATCAGCGCCCGCTCCCGGCCCCGAGCAGGCGCAGGACGGCCTGGCTGGCCGAGCCGGCGAGGCCGCTCACGGCGTCACCGACGACGCCGCCGCCGGGCACCGCGGCGCCGACCGTGGCGGCGAACGCCTCGAAGGCCTCGCGGGTGGTGAACCGCGGCTCGAACCCGAGGACGGTGCGCATCCGGGTCGTGTCGAGGCCGCGGCCGAAGGCGAGGAAGCCCATCTGGTCCGGGGAGAAGTCGGCCAGGCCGAGCCGGCGGGTCATCCCGCCGACGAACCCGGCGCTGCCGAGCGGCAGCGGGAGGACCGGCCGGCCGACGAGCGAGGCGGCCTGCAGGACGGTGACGACGCCGTCGCCGGCGACGTTGACGACGCCGGTGGCCGACCCCGTGCCGCCGAGGACGAGCGCGTCGATGGCGTCGTCCTCGTGGAGGAACTGCATCCGGGCGTCGTAGCCGAGCGGCACCGGGATGACCGGCATCGAGAAGTAGTCGGTGATCGAGGTGCGGATGCGGGGCCCGATGACGTTGGCCAGCCGGAGCATGAGGATCTCGGTGTCCGGGCGGCGCCGGGCGAAGCCGCGCACGTAGCCCTCGACCTCGATGGAGTCCTTGCCGAAGCCGCCGCTCGGGGTGCGCCGCGCGCCCATGTCCTCGGTGAACATGGCGGGGTCGCGCGGGGTCGAGCCGTAGACGGCGGCCGAGGACTTGACGACGAGGCGCTGCACGGTGCGCGACTTCTGGCACGCCGCGAGCAGCTGCATCGTGCCGATGACGTTGATCTCCTTCTGCGGGGTGCGTCCCCCGACGAAGGTCGGCGTGGCGATGACGTTCATGTGGACGACGGTGTCGACGCCCGCGGACTCGATGACCCGCGAGATCATCGGGTTGCGGATGTCCGCCCGGACGAACTCGACCCCGCCGACGTCGTGCGGCGGTGGGATGACGTCGACGCCGACGACGTGCTCGACCCCGGGCTCGGTGGCGATCCGGCGCGCGAGGAGGCCGCCGAGGTACCGGGACACCCCGGTCACCAGCACGACCCGCGCCACCGCAGCTCCTCCCACGTCGCTCCGTCGGGTCCGACACTACCGAGTCCGTCGGTGGAGCCCGAGCCTCGACCGGTGTGAGGTGTCCCGGACACGACAAAGGCCCCCGGCATCGGCCGGGGACCTTCGGCGGTCAGAGGTGACGCGTCGTCACTTCTTGTTGCGACGCTGGTGGCGCGTCTTGCGCAGCAGCTTGCGGTGCTTCTTCTTCGCCATCCGCTTGCGGCGCTTCTTGATGACAGAACCCATGGGTGTTCCTCACGGTGGTACTGGGGGTACGGCGGCTCACCCTACCGGCGGGCCGGTGTCGGCCCCAAACCCGGGGCCGACGGACCCGGCGAACGCGAGGGGCGGCCCGCCGTCGTGGCGGGCCGCCCCTCGGCGACGTGGGTGGCGTCGGATCAGGCGGTGTCGACGAAGGAGCTGCGGAGGTAGGTGTGCACCTCGTCCTCCGGGACGCGGAACGACCGACCGACCCGGATCGCCGGCAGCTCGCCGGCGTGGACCATGCGGTAGACCGTCATCTTCGAGACGCGCATGATCGTGGCGACCTCGGCGACGGTGAGGAACCGCACCTCGCCGAGCTGACGCTCCGTGGACATCGTGACCTCGATCTTCTGCTCGCCGCAGCGCCGGAACGCCCCGGCTTGGCTCCCTGCGTCGTGCTGTCGCAACCATAGGGGCAGTTGTGACCACTGTGAAGGCCAACGGATCGAAATTCCTCCGAATGTCCAGCCGACACGCCGAACGGACGGCGGCGAATCCGGCGTGTCGGCGCCGATCGGCCGACGGCCCCTCGGGCGTCCGTCGTCAGTCGAACCAGGGGTCGAGGCCGTGCAGCGGGAAGACGGCCTGCCGGGTGGCGAACACGGCCCGGTCGAGCGGGCTGTCCGGGTTGTGGCCCATTCCCCACGGCTGCACCCAGATCGGGAGCCGGTCGGCCGGC
>JACXUW010000506.1 GCA_014763705.1 Micrococcales bacterium
CGCCGCCCCCCGCCACCGACGCCCGCGAGGCCCTCGTCCGGGTCCGGGCCGAGGTGGCCAAGGCCGTCGTCGGGCAGGACGCCGCCGTCGCCGGGATGCTCGTCGCGCTGCTCTGCCGCGGCCATATCCTCCTCGAGGGCGTGCCTGGCGTCGCCAAGACGCTCCTCGTGCGCAGCCTCGCCGCGTCCCTCGACGTCGGCACCAAGCGGGTCCAGTTCACCCCCGACCTCATGCCGGGCGACCTCACCGGCTCGCTCGTCTACGACAGCCGGGTCAGCGACTTCGAGTTCCGCGAGGGGCCGGTCTTCACCAACCTCCTCCTCGCCGACGAGATCAACCGCACGCCCCCCAAGACCCAGTCGGCCCTCCTCGAGGCGATGGAGGAGCGCCAGGTGTCGGTCGACGGCACGCCCCGGCCGCTGCCGTCGCCGTTCCTCGTCGCCGCCACGCAGAACCCCGTCGAGTACGAGGGCACCTACCCGCTGCCCGAGGCCCAGCTCGACCGGTTCCTCCTCAAGGTGGTGCTGCCGGTCCCGGAGCGTGACGACGAGGTCTCCGTGCTCCGTCGCCACGCCGGCGGCTTCGACCCGCGCGACCTCGCCGGGGCCGGCATCCGCCCGGTCGCCACGGCCGCCGACGTCGAGGCCGGCGCCGCGGCGGTCCGCTCGGTCGAGGTCTCCGACGAGGTGCTCGGGTACGTCGTCGACATCGCCCGGGCCACCCGGCACTCCCCCTCCCTCGCGCTCGGGGTCTCGCCCCGCGGCGCCACCGCCCTCCTCGCGACGAGCCGGGCATGGGCGTGGCTCAGCGGGCGCGGCTACGTCACGCCGGACGACGTCAAGGCGCTCGCCGTCGCGACGCTCGCGCACCGCCTGATGCTCCGCCCCGAGGCCGAGCTCGAGGGCACGTCGGTCACCTCGGTCCTGCACAGCGTCCTCGCCTCGGTGCCCGTCCCCCGCTGATGGCCCTCACCACCCGCGCGGCTGCGCTGCTCCTCCTCGGCGTCGTCCCCGTCGTGCTCCGGCCGGCGGGGTCGACGGTGACGGCGTGGGCGCTCGTGTGGCTGGTCCTCGTCGGCCTCGACCTCCTCCTCGCCACCTCGCCGAGCGCCCTGCGCCTCACCCGCGAGGACCCCGCGCTGCAGGTGCGCCTCGGCGAGTCGACGAGCGCCGCGCTCGTCGTCGAGAACACCGGACGCCGTTCCGCCCGAGGGGTGCTGCGCGACGGCTGGCCGCCGTCGGCCGGCTCGGACGCCGCCCGCCACCCCCTCGACGTGCCGCCCGGCGAACGGCGTCGGATGTCCACCACGCTCACCCCGACCCGGCGCGGCGACCGCCGGGCCGACCGGGTCACGGTGCGCCTGCTGGGCCCGCTCGGGCTGGCCGGGCGGCAGCGCTCGGTCGAGGCGCCGGGCCGGCTGCGGGTGCTCCACCCCTTCCCGGCGCGCAAGCACCTCCCGAGCCGGCTCGCCGTCCTGCGCGAGCTCGACGGGCGCGCTGCCGTCCGCACCCGCGGGCAGGGCACCGAGTTCGACAGCCTGCGCGAGTACGTCGACGGTGACGACGTCCGCTCCATCGACTGGCGGGCCACCGCGCGGCGCCAGCACCTCGTCGTGCGCACCTGGCAGCCCGAGCAGCACCGCCGGATCGTCCTCGTCGTCGACACCGGGCGCACGAGCGCCGGCCGCGTCGGCGACGCCCCGCGCCTCGACGCGGCGATGGACGCCGCCCTCCTCCTCACCGCCCTCTCCGGGCACGCGCACGACCGGGTGCAGGTCGTCGCGGGCGACCGCACGGTCCACACCCGGGTCACCGGCGCCGACCGCGCCCGCCTCCTGCACGACGTCATCTCCGCCCTCACCCCGATCGACCCGCAGGTCGTCGAGACCGACTGGGGCGTCCTCGCCTCCGAGGTGACCCGCTCGACCCACCGCTCCCTCGTCGTCCTCCTCACGCCGCTCGAGCCGGCGGCCGTCGAGGAGGGCCTCGTCCCGGTGCTGCCGACCCTCGTCGCCCACCACCGGGTCGTCGTCGCCTCCGTCGCCGACCCCGCCCTGGCGCTCGGCCCGCTGGTCGCCCATTTCGGCTGGGACTGGTCCGATCTCGATCGCATCGCCGCCGGCACGCTGGTCGTGGTGTCGTTCTACCTGATCGCGCAGATGGTCGGCGCCGGCCAGCTCATCAAGCTGCTGTTCGGGCTCGACTACAACATCGCCGTCGTCATCGTCGGTGTGCTGATGAT
>JACXUW010000061.1 GCA_014763705.1 Micrococcales bacterium
GGTCGGAGGGGACGACGATGGCCGGCGGGGCGACCCCGGCGTGCTCCAGGGCGGCGAGCGCGGCCTTGGTGGCGGCCGTCTCGGCGTGGGCGAGGAACCGGGCGTCGAGGGCGCCGTTGGTCTGCGCGACGGCGGTGTCCGCGGCGGCCTTGGTGGCGTCGATCTTGCTGCCCAGGACACCGACGAGGAACAGGCCGGTGAGGACCGGGGCGACGAGGCTCACGAGGGCGTCGGTGTCCTTGCCGGCGATCGTCAGCGCGACGAACGCGCTGACGGTGACGACGAACACGACCCCGGCGAGGACGAAGAGGGCGATTCGGTCGCGAGCGTTCACACTGCACCGTCCTGGGCGTCCTGGAGCTGGGACTCCAGCTGGGCCAGCTCGGCGTCGAAGTCGGCGCCGACACGGGCGACGAGCTCGTCCACCTGGGCGGGCGTGAGGTTGACGCCGTTCCTGGCCTGGGCCTCGGCGAGCGCGCGCGCCACCTTGGCGTCGCGGGCGGCCTCGGTCGCGCGCTGTGCGGCGCGGATGCCGTAGGTCCAGATGGACCACAGGGCGTCATCGGCCTCCCATGGCTTGCCGGTGATGGGGTTCTTGACGTACATGGTGTCGAGCTCCTTGTCGAAGTCGGGCGCACCCTGCGCCGCGGTGGTCGGCATCCGCCAGTCGGCGGTGCTGTTGGCTCGGCCGTCGGGGACGACCGAGACGTGTAGGTGACTGGTGTGCGGGTCGGCGCCGTCGTAGGGCGTCCAGGTCCAGTGCTTCGACCCGATCACGCGCCCGTTCCAGATGAGGTACTTCACGCGGGGGTCGCGGCTGGCGACGATGGCGGCTGCGAGCGCGCCGCAGTCGAGCCCGTGGGCGGGGTCGTGGGTGACGTCGAACGCGCGGACGATGCCGGCCGCGTCGGGGTTGTGGTCGCTGACGGTGGCGGCGTGGGCGGCGTCGCCGATCATGCCGTCGGACCTCTTGGACCGGTCGGGGGCGTACCGGTTGACCTGGTCGCGAAGCTTGACGAGACAGGGGGCAGGTCTCCAGCTCATGGGGTCGTCTCCGATCACTTGACGAGGATGGCGAACATGGGCCCGGTCGCCAGGCTGTTGTACGAGCCGCCGAGGCCGGCGTGCAGGAAGCGGGCGCGGAACGTGGTCGTGGTGGGGCTGTCGAAGCCGAAGAACGTGGCCCAGCTGGCGCCGGGCCCGGTGTTGATGAGGAACACGCCTCGGGGCGCCCAGCCGGCCGTGTGGGTCATCGTGCGGAAGCCGCTGGCGTCAGTGGTGCCGGTGGCGATGAGCTCGAAGTGGAGCTCCTGGTAGGCCGTGCCGACGTGGCCGACCATCTTGGCCTCGACGCGCTCGGCGAGGAGCTGGAGGTCGAGGGGGACGTTGTCGGCGGCCGTGGAGGCCGGGTACGGGAGTGCGGTGCTGGGGGTGGAGGGCATCACGTCATCCGATCGTTGAGAGGGTGTCTGGCTGGCGGGTGGTCAGGGTCATGAGGCCGTCGCCGCGGAACTCGACGGCGGCGACGAGGTGCCGCTCCTGGTCGCCGGTCGGGAGCTGGATGGTCACGGTGTCCTTGGCTCGGACCCACCACGCGGCGACGGCCACGATGCGGTAGGTGCGTCCGCGGGCGAGCACGCGGCGTAGGACGTTCTGCGCCACCGCTGTTGCGGTCGTGCTGTTGACCTTGCCGGGGCGGGTCTCGGTGTACGTCTTGTATCCGGCGACGCTCGGCGCCCAGGGCCCGCCGGTGACGTTGGCGAGCCCCCAGGTGCGGTCAGGCTGGCCGGGGTTGCTGGTGTTGTCCCAGCGCCACAGGATGGTGACGGCGTTGGCCCAGTCCTCGCGCCCGACCCCTGCGTCCGAGGAGACGATGTTGCCGCGGGGGCCGACGGTGAGGACGTGGACGCTCTCGGCCGTGGCGTAGGCCCGCGGCTCGAGGTAGAACGTCCGGTCGCCGGGGTCGTAGAGGTCGGCGTCGAGGGCGTCGAGGGCGTCGACGATGGTCGACCACCAGTCGGTGGGGAACGAGTCGACAAGGAACGCGCCGCCAGAGCTCGTGAGGCGGTTGACGATGGTCGGGGACGCCGCCGGGCCTCCGGCGAGGCGGGCCGTCAAGGCTGAGTTGACGTACGCGACGGGAGTGGCAAACGTGGACTGCCCCTCGAAGTAGGGGGCGTCGGGCGAGTTGTCGATGACGAGGGCCTCATCGCTGGCGCACTCCAGGGTCAGTGTGTTGTCGGGCCGGCTGACGCGGCGGGATCGGAGCCCGAGGTCGGCGACCTGCTGGGCGTCGACGTGGCCGGACGGGAGGGTGTAGCTGACCGTGATCTTGACGCGGACCATGGTGCGGGGGTCGAGCAGGTCGAGGGCAGCCTGGTCCGGGACGGCACAGTCGAGGCTGGCGGTCGTGTGTGGGTTGCGGTTCTCGTCCCACGCGACGGAGTAGTCCAGGACGTCCAGGGGGACGGTCGTCGCGCCGGAGACGGCCACGGCCGTCAGGACGGCGGTGTGGCTGTCGCTGGCGAGGGCGGCCACGGCCGGGTCGAAGGGGGCAGTGGTCACGTCACACCACCCCGACGGTGCGCAGCGCGTACGTGGGCAGGGCGGTCCCGGTGGCGGCGTAGGTGGAGAACGCGGCCGTGGTCGAGCCGTAGGTCCATCCGGCGGTGCCGAGCAGGGGCAGCGCCGGGGACCGGGTCTCGACGTAGTCGCACTCGACCGCCCAGCGCCACCCGCCGATGGCGTACTCGTCCGGCGTGACCCGGGAGCGCAGGGCCGCGAAGTACATGTCCATCCCGGCGTGGTCGGGCTGGCGGAGCATGAGCCGGGTGGCGCCGGAGAGGACTCCGACCATGTTCCGGGCGGTGGCGAGGTCGGCGGCGTACATGGTCAGGGTGCCCTCGCGCAGGCGGGTGGGCCCGAAGATGACCACTGGCTCGTCGCGTCCGATGGGGCGGTGCACGGTGGAGGAGGACTCACGGGCGGCCTCGTAGCCGGTGACGACCTGGGGGCGGAACGCGAGCTGTGGCAGCTGGACGCCGGTGACGACCGAACCGGACACGAGACCGTCCAGCGTGGTGGTGGCGTAGCCGTTGTCGGGGAACACCACGCCGGAGCCGCTGCGGGCTGTGTAGGTGATGGGCCCGGTGAGGGCGGCCTCGGCGTCCACGACCGTCAGGGAGCCGGCGGTGAAGCCCTGGCCGTCTCTCAGGCGGACGGGGTTGGAGCCGTTCGCGTCGGTGCGGATGACCGTCGCCGGCAGGGTGCCGGAGCCGCCGGTGATCTGGATGAGGACGGACGCGGTCGCGGCGTCGGGCGTGAGGGTGAGGGTGAGCCACATGTCAGTACCGGTATCTGGAGTTGCTCGACGTGTTCTTCGACGCGGAGGTGCCGGGCTTGACCGGGACGACGATGGTCCCGAGCTGGCGGAGGATCCCGACCTGGGCGGAGCGGATCTGTGCGGGGGTGGGCATGCGGAACTCGACGCGCTGGACGATGGGCTTGCCGGCCGCATCACGCAGGTCGTCGAAGGCGCCCTTTGCCTGGGCGGCGCCGGCCTTGGCTCCCTGCCCCGCCTTGCCGGTGGCGTCCTTGTAGTTGTTCATCGCCTGCTCGGCGAGAGCCATAATGTCCTGCTGCTCGGCGAACTGGTCGGAGATTGCCTGGACGGCCTCGCGGATCTTGTCGGTCTTGTACGACTCACCGGCGCGGGCCGACGCAGCCATGGCGACCTCCGCGGCCTCGATCTGCTCATTCATGGCGGCCATCGCGTCGCGGTTGCCGCCGGCCGCCTGGGCCATCTGCTCGTAGCTGACCCCGATCTCGCCGGTCAGCGTGGACATCTCCTTCAGCTTCTGGAGGGTGCCGTCGGACGCGAGGTTCTGGAGGTTCTGCTCGACGGACTCCTTGGACAGCCGCCCGCCGTCGGCGATCATCTGGTCCACGAGGTCGGAGACCTGCTGCTTCAGAGCCTCTGTCTTGGCCTTGAAGAGGCCGACGCCGATACCGGCGACGGTGCCGAACGCGAGGCCGAGCGGTCCGAGGACGGACGGGGCGTTGGCGGCGAGCTCCTGGAGGGCGTCGCCAACGTCGCCGGACCCGGAGAACGAGGCGGCGGCCTCGCGGGCGGTGGACCCGGCCTCGTCGCCGACCTCGCGGAGGCTGTGCTTCATCTTGCCGGTGTCGGTGTCGATCTTGCGCTCGACGACGCGGGAGGACCTGCCGATGGAGTCGAAGGCGCGGTCGATGAGCTGGGCGGCGCGGCGGGCGTCGTCGCCGAACCGGTCGAGGTCGCGGGCCGGCTGGTCGAGGTCGAACTTGTCGACGTCGGAGAGGATGGAGAACTTCAGGTCGCGGCCGCGGTCAGCCATGGCCGATCACCCGCTCCACGACGTCGTCGATGATGCCGGCCCACCGCTCCAGGTAGCGGTCGAGGTTGCGGTTGACGGTGCCGAACACGAAGGGGTCGCGCTGGCCGGCGAACTGGCGCGTGGACCGGCGGCGGTAGCCGCGGTGGCGCGAGGTGGCGGGGACGGCGGTGGTGCGCCGCCCGCCGCCGAAGTGGGCGCCGAACACGAGGTTCCGGCCGGTGGCGCCGCCGGAGGCGACCCGGCGGGAGCCGCCGACCACGATGGTCGGGTCAGCGGCGGATCGGACGCGGGCGGTCGGGGCGACGCGGCGGGCGTAGACGCTACGGCCGGCGCCGCGCACGTCCTGGGCGATGGGGTCGGCGACCTCGGCGCGGACGCGGGTGCGGAGCTCGCGGCGCACCTCGACCGGGAGGCGTCGCAGCTGGCGCGACGCCTCCCGGCAGGCGGTGACGAACTCGGAGGCGGGCACGGTCAGGTCAGGGTCCGGACCGGCGCGCCGATGACGCCCAGGGTGACCTCGAAGGTGCCGATCGTGTCGACGTCGCCACCGATCGGGACGGGGGCGATGACGAGGGTGGCCGTGTAGGTCGGCATCGTGCCCACGGTGCCCTTCTTCGGCTTGAAGACGGCGACCTTCTGCTGGCCGAGGTTGGCCGGGTCGTTGAGGTACTGGGCGAGGCCGTTGGTGGTGTGGAGGTCCTGGGCTCCGGCGAGGGACGCGGTCCACAGCGGCGTGCCCTGGTCGACGAAGATGGCGGACGGGGACAGACCCTTCCACGTCAGCTGCGGACTCTGCGGCTCGAACCGGACCCGCGAGAGGTGGAGCTCGTAGTTGTCCGCTCCGATCTTCATGTCTGTGTCGCGCAGGACGATCGGGGCGACGGCGATCTGGACCATGTGGGGTTACTCCTTGCTGAACGGCACGTCGAGGGCGACCTCGTACGCGGGGGTTGTGGTGTTGAGCCAGACGCCGCGCTCGACCTTCGACCACGAGGGGAGGTCGGTGGAGTCGAGTGCGTGCAGGACGTCCTCCAGGAGAGCGTCGAGGCGGTCGTCGGCCGAGCCCTTCCGGTTGACCGGGACGAGGACGATGACCGTGTATCGGTAGTTCCGGTGGGACCTGGGGAGCTCGCGGTGCGGGGTCACCTCGTCGATGCGGAGCATGACCGTGTCCCGGGTGATGGTGTCCAGGTCGTGGGCGTACGGCTCGACGCGTGTCCCGTTGGGGAGCTTGGCGTTGAGCACGTCGGCGACGAGCTGGCGGGGCGTGCTCATCCGACGGTCAGCCGTCCTCGGGGCGGGCGCAGGAGGGCGCGCACCGCGCCGGACAGGGGCTTGACCCGCACGGCGTAGGGGACGTCGCCGACGGCGGCGGCGTCCCCGACGAGCTGCGAGGCGTTGTGGACGTCGCGGGCCTGGTAGATCACGGCGAGGAGGTAGCCGGCGGGCAGGGCGCCGGGGAAGGTGGCGGGCGCGACGGGGGCGTCGAGGACCGGGGCGTACGCCTCGCACTGGCGCTGTGCGGCGTCGAGACGGACCTGGACGGCCGTCTCGCCGATGGCCTCGGCGTCGGGCCAGTCCTCGGGCGTGACGTCGGCGTAGGTGATGTTCCAGGCGTTGCTCACGGCTGCTGCCTCCTCTCGGTGCCTGGGTGCCCCGCCCCGCTCGCGTGCAGGGCGCGAGCGGGGCGGGGTCGTCGGTCAGTCCTGCGCGGCGAGGCGCTTGGCGATGGCGACGCGCTGGGCGTACGTCATCGCCTTGGCACCGGGCGTGCCGCGGGGGCGGACGTTGCCGCGCTCGTCGTAGACCGGTGCGTCCTCGTTGCCCTCGGGCTTGGCGGGCGCGAGCTCGGCCTTGGCCTCGGCGATCCGGGCGGCGCGGCGCTCCTCCAGCTGCTCCTCGGTGAGCGGCTGCGGGGCGTCGGCCGCCGGCTCGTCCTGGCCCTCGATGGGCGGCAGGGCGTCGCCGGGCTGGGTGACCTGCCCGGTGTCGGCGTTGACGGCCGGGCCGGTGCCGGCGGCCGGCTCGTCCGAGTGGACGGGCTCGGCCGGCGGCTCGGCCGGCCTGCTCGGGCGCCCCATGTCAGGCGTCCGAGGTGTCGTAGTCGATCGGCTTCACGTCGGAGTCGCGCAGGATCGCGCCGCCCCAGTAGCCCCAGATGGCCATGTCGATGGACTTGACCTGGTACTCGAACGTGAACTTCTTGGGGGCCGAGGCCCACGCCCAGACCGAGGACGGGACGAAGTTGTAGCTCCGGGTGTTGGCGCCCTGGGCGAGGGCCCATGCGGCGGCGATGCGCTGGGAGCCGACGTTGACCGACTCGAAGCCCTCGGTGGTCTGGCCGGTCGCGTTCGTCGGGCCGAGGACCGGGAAGAGCTTGCGCCCGTCGGTGCCCTTGGCCGCGGTGAGCGCGAGGAAGAGCTTGGAGTCGGCGGCGGTGGCGGTGAACCGGTTGCCGCCGCGGACGAACTGGAGGCCGGCGAAGTAGTTCACGAGCGCGTCCTGGAGCGGCGCGTCGACGGCACCGGCGAGGTTGAGCTCCGCGGTGGCGGTCGTCGCGAGCAGGGCGGCGATCTTGGCCTCGATGGCCTCGAACCACCCGTTGAGCATCTCGCCCCAGATGATGCCGTCGGCCTGGGGCGAGCCGCCCTGGTCCCAGACCTCCCGGACGATCTCGATCTTGCCCGACAGGGGAGCCGGGGTCACGGTCTGGGAGGTGGCCGCGAACGAGCCCGGGGTGGGCTCGACGCCCTCGGTGTGGTTGCCGACGAGGCCGGCCGCGGACGAGAACCTCGGCACCGTGAACGGCGTCTTGTCCTCGATGGTGCCGGTCGAGACGAGGTCCCAGAGGGGCCGGTTGTAGGTCAGGTTCGGCACGTAGAGGTCGGGCCGGTTCTGGGTCGGGTTCAGGGCGCCGACGTTGGCGGTGGTGACCGCGAACGCCTCCTCGATGAACGTCTCCAGGCGCTGCCGGGCCTCGGCGTCGCCGCTCATGTAGGCGTCGCGGATGTCCTGGCTGAACGAGTGCTCGCCCGCGGCACCGTCGAAGCGGTACGGGCTGGGCTCGTTGACCTGGACCTGGGCGCCGGTCGGGTTGACGACCTCACGCTGGGCCGCGGCCTGCGGGTTGGCGAGGGTGGCGAACCCTGCCGTGATGGCGTCGGTGATCGCGGAGAAGTCGGTCCCGGCCTTGCTCGCCTTGAAGGCGGTCAGGTCCGCGGCCTGGCACTCGGCGACCCCGTCGGCGTGGACGACGCCGCACTTGGTGCACTTCATGGGGTTTCCTTTCTCGGCGTCGAAGGCGACGCTCTGGACACGCGCCCCACCGAAGACCGGTGCAGGCGTGAGGCTGATTTCGTGGATGGGAATGTCCACGGCGTGGTAGACGCCGTCCCGGAGCTCGTACTTGGCGCCCTCGCTCGGGCCGATGGAGAGGCCGTCCCAGACCTCGTCTGCGGCGAGCTGGAGCGCCTTGTCACCCTCTGGCGTCTTGGCCACGCGGAACGCGACGTCCAGGCCCTCGGGGGTGTCGGTCCACTCGGTGACGACGCCGCTGGCCTGGGTCTTGTCGTGCAGCGCCCAGAGCTTGACCTTCATGCCCTCGCGCGGGTGGACCTTGCCCTGGGAGAACTGGAAGCGGAGGCCGTTCTTGACGCCGACGACGCCGTAGGGGACGGCCCGGCCGCGGATGGTCCGCGTCTCCGGGTCGACAGCGAACACGGTGCCGCCGGGCGCGCCGGCCTCCATGGTCGTGTCGGTGTCGAAGCCCTGGGCGGTGGTCGCGGGCACGGGGGCCTCCTGGGTGAGGGCGGGCTTGCCTTCGAGCTGCCGGACCTCGGCCGGGCCGTCGATGGCTCCGACGCGGACGCCGACCTCGTACGTCTCGTAGCGGGTCTTGTCGTCGGAGCGGAGGAAGGTGGAGAGGTTGAAGCGCGCCGTCTGGCCGGGGCGGGTGACGTCGCCCATGGACAGGCGCTCCTGGATGGCCACCATGTAGTCGCCCAGGGTGAAGTCGGTGAACTGCTTGCGGCGGTCGAACTGGTTGGCGTAGGTCCTCGACGTGGTGGACACGCCGACCTCTTCGGGGTCCACTCCCCCGGCGACGGCGATTTCCAGGCGCGCGGCCTGTCGGGCGTCGCCGAGCTCCAGCTGCTCGGGGGACCAGCCGGCGATGTTGTACTTCAGCGCGCTGGGGACGTAGCCGGTGGACCGGGTGCGGCGCGCCTCGCCCCACTTGTTGAGGGACTCCGTGACCTCGTCCTCGTCGGGGTCGAAGCTGCTGTCGGCCGGCGTGAAGTAGTCCAGGGGTGGCGCGCCGTCGGCGTACCGGTAGGTGGCTGACTCCAGCGCGAGGCAGGTGCGGATGGCCCGCGCGGCGGCCACGAGGAGAGCGTCATTCGGGGAGTCGAAGCAGATGACCTCGGAGTCGTGCAGGTGCTCGCCCTTGTAGGTCACGGCGCCGGAGCAGGTGGGATCGCCAGACGCACACCGCTTGGAGTCCTCGTTGACCGACACCTCCAGCGGCGGCATGCGCTTGACGGTGGAGGGGAACCCGTTGTCGTAGTCGAGGATTCGCCACCAAGCGCGGCCCTCGAAGAGCATGTCCTCGACCAGTCGGGTCATGGTCACGGAGCGGGGCACGCTGCGCTCGGGCTGCTCGAAGAGCCGGCAGGGCAGGACCCTTCGGTCGGCGCCGTAGAGCTCGACGGGCAGCTGCCCGATGGTGCCCGCGATGAGGTCGCGGACGCGCTTCACGGCGGGGACCTGGATGGCGATCTTCCGGGCGACGCGAGGGGCCGCCGCGGTGGGGGCGGCGTACGAGGTCAGGCCGAAGACGGCCGGGTCGATGGCGGTCTCGTCGACCATGAACGCCGGCCCACCCGCGGCGACCTCCATGGCGACGTCGAGCGTCGCGGGGGCCGGCGGCCGGAGCCATGCGAGGAGGTCCACACCGGCAGGGTGTGGGACGCGGCGCCGCCGTCTGGGGAGGTGTCCTAGGACGTTGTCACAGACGGTGTCGCGGTGAGGACGCGGGCGCTGCGGCGGCGCGGGAGGGTGTCGAAGGCACGCACGGCGAGGGTGGCGGCGACGGCCTCGGCGATGCTGCCGGCGGCGCCCTTGCGGCCCCAGCCGAAGGCGCCGTCGCCGAGGTCGCGCTTGGTGAGCAGGGCCACGGCGGCGTCGAGGTCGGGGTCGTTGAAGTGGTGGATCGTGTTCTCGCGGATGCCACGCTCCCACCCGACGCACGCGGCGGCGTACTCGCTCATCGTGGTGATGTGCTGCTCGACGCGGGGGTGGTTGCGGGCGAGGGCGTCCATGACCTCCATGGCGCCGACGCTGGCGCGGTCGGCGAGGACGGGGACGCGACGAGCCTCGGCGACCCGGGCGACGAGGGCGGGGAACTCGCGCGTGGCGCGGTCGGCGTGCAGGAGCTCGACGAACGCGTCCCCTGCCCTGACCTCCAGCTCGTGGTTGTCGCGCTCGGCTCGCCAGCCGGCGGCGAGAGCGGCGCGGTCACCGCCCGGGGTGACGTCGAGGGCGAGTCCGGCGCGGGCGGGCTTGGCGATCTGGGCGCGGCCGGCGGCCTGCCAGACGGCGGCGGGGATGGCCGTCTCGCGGGTGCGTGAGGCACGGTTGCCGTAGGCCCTGGCCCAGCCGGCCACGTCGTCGCCGGAGGGGCTGGCACGGAACTCCTCGCGGGCGTCGACGAGGGCCTGGCGGTCGATGGTCAGCCCGTAGGCGGGGTGGGCGGCGGCGATCACGTCGAGGTCCTCGGCGTCGGCGTCGTCCTCGATGCCGTAGTCGATGAAGCACACCCGCGAGGTCGGGTCGGCGAGGGAGGCCACGCCGAGGTCGTAGTACCCGTCGAACCACAGAGAGGAGTCGTCGCCGCGGGTGGACTCGACGACCAGCTGCGCGTTGCGGCGGGTGGACATGGTGGGGCGGGCGGCCTGCCGGATCGCGGCGCCCTGGTCGGGCGCGATGGCCCACGCCTCGCTCACGATGATGAGGTCACCCTGCTTGGAGTGCAGCGCGTCATGCTTCGGCGGGAAGGTGAAGAACGTCGAGTGCACGCCCTTCCAGATGGGCCCGATCTCACCGGCTCGCAGGCTCCTGCGGTACCCGCTCTTGCGGGGGTGGTTCTCGGGGTCGCCGAACGGGAGCAGGGAGGGAAGGTGCTCGTTGCGCATCCACGCGTCGGCGGTCTTGCCGTTCTGCATGGTGATCCACGCCCGGCCGCCGGGCCGGCTGAGGCAGGTCCGGTCGGCGAGGACGCCGACGAGGGTGGTCTTGCCGGCCTGCCGCTGGACGGTCAGGACGATGATGCCGAAGCGGTTGACGCCGGTGGCGGGGTCGTACTCGAGGGCGACGTCGGCGGCGAGCTGCTGCCACGGCAGGAAGGGGCGCCCCTTCATGGCGGCGATCTTGGCCGCCTGCCCGCCGCGGGTCGGCAGGTCACTCCGGCGCGTGTGGTGCCTGGGCTGCGGCGGCTGCACGAACCTCGGCCTCCTCTCGCTGGAAGGCGGCCACGAGGGCCTGCATCGGGTTCGAGTCGTCCTGTGCCTCGGGATTGAGCCGGGCGAGGAGGGCGTCCAGGCGCTCGTGCATCGCGGCGAGGGGCACGCCGTTGGCCTGCTGCCCGGTGCCGTCGCTGCCGTCCACGCGGTCGATGGACGCGGCGAGCGCGCGAGCCTGGGCGATGGTGCCCTTCCAGAGCTGCTCGTCGATGAGGGGCTCGCCGCCGTCGACCGGCCTGGTCAGCCGTCGGATCTGGGCGCACACGCCCTGGTACACGGGGCCGCGGCTGGCCTTGGCTCGGTTCGAACCGAACCCGGGGAGGGGCTCGTGGGTCGTCATCGGGGTCCTTCCGTGATGCGTTGTGTGAGATACGGATCGGGTCGTCCGGGTCGAAATCGCCGGGTCGTCCAGGGGGAAAAACGGCAGGAGCACGGGGTTGCTTGGGATGCCTCTGCGGGAAAAACGCGAGTCAGAGCCACTCCTCGATGCGGCGGCGGGCGCGCCGGCCGCGGCGCAGCTGGTTGCCGAGGCGGGCGCCGGCTGACCGGTTGCCGCCGCCCTCGATCGGACAGTCCTTGGTGTGTCGGTGCTCCGGGTGGAGGTCGAGGCGGTGACCGCCGAGGGCGTGGTCGGTGCGGTGGCCGAGGTCCCATGGCTGGCCGGGCTTGATCGGGTGGCCGCAACGCCAGCACTTCACCGTTCCCTCGGCGATCCGCGGCGCCCACCATCGACGCAGCTTGGTAAGGGCGGAGCCGGTCAGGCGGCTGGTCATCGTGTGGTCCTCTCGTGTGTGGTTGGTGCGGTCTACGGCTCGGAGCCCTTCGGGCCCTGGTCTTCCGCCTGAGCGGCTTCCCCCTCCCTCCGGGATCCCCGGACCCAAGCGCCTCGCCCTCACCTGCTCTGTGGTGACACAACACCTCTGGCCCACCCTCGTCACGAGAGCGGGCGGTGCTGTGACCTGACGGGCCGATGATCAAGCGACGTCGACAGGCGGCGTGCCCCGGCTGCACGCGCGGACTGGCCGGGCCTCTACTGAGTCGGGTTGGGCGAGAGAGGAGGAGAGACGCCCTGTGGCTAGATCACGCCGTGTGAGCCTCCTGGCGGGCGTAGAGGGCGCGGCGGTAGGCCGCACGGGTGCGACGCCTGTACGCCGCGTTGGCGGCCGTACAGGCGTCGCAGCGGCATCCGCGGACGTAGCGCGAGCGGGTGCCGTGCAGGGGCGGGGTGGGCGTCCAGGAGGACGACAGACCATGCCGACGTCGCCAGCGCCGGACCGTCCGTGAAGCGACGCCGAGCTTGTCGGCGATCTCGCTATCGGACAGGCCGGCGCTGACGAGACCGGGAAGGTCAGGGTGCATTGCTCACCTACCAGCCGGAGCCGTAGCCGTAGCCGTAGCCGGAGCCGGAGCCG
>JACXUW010000507.1 GCA_014763705.1 Micrococcales bacterium
CCCTCCCTCCGGGCGGCCTGGGTGCCGCTCGCGGCCCTCTGCCTGGCGTTCTTCGTCGAGATGGTCGACAACACCCTGCTGACCATCGCGCTGCCGACCATCGGCCGCGACCTCGGCAGCGGCACGACCGCCCTCCAGTGGGTCACCGGCGCCTATTCGCTGACCTTCGGCGGGCTGCTGCTCACCGCGGGCTCGCTGGCCGACCGGCTCGGCCGTCGACGCGTGCTCCTCGTCGGGCTCGCCGTCTTCGGCCTCGTGAGCCTCACCGTCGCCGCGGTGTCGACGACCGGCGAGCTCATCGCCGTCCGTGCAGCCCTCGGGGTCGCCGCCGCCGCGATGGCGCCGATCACCAACTCGCTGGTCTTCCGCCTCTTCGACGACCAGGCCCTGCGGATGCGGGCGATGACGGTGATGATCGTCGTCGGCATGTCCGGCTTCGTCCTCGGTCCCCTGCTCGGCGGCACCGCGCTGGCCCACGTCCGGTGGGAGTGGCTGCTCCTCGTCAACGCCCCCATCGCCCTCCTCGCGTGGGTCGGTGTGCGCCTCGGTGTCCCGGCCGATCGCCGCGAGGACCTCACCGACGACGCGCCCGACCTGCCCGGCGCCGTGCTGAGCGTCGCCGCCATCGGCCTGGCCTGCTACGCCCTGACGAGCGGGGTCGAGCACGGGTGGCTGTCGGTGCCGACCGTGGCGTCGGTGGTCGGGGGCGTGGGCGCGCTGCTGGCGTTCATCCGGCGCGAACGGCGAACCGCCGCACCGATGCTCGATCTCGCGCTCTTCTCGCGGGGGACCGTCCGCGGCGCCGCGATGGCCCAGGTCGGGACATCGATCGCGATGGCCGGGGTGATGTTCGGCCTCATCCTCCACTTCCAGTACGCGTGGGGATGGAGCCCCGTCCGCGCCGGCCTGGCCAACCTCCCCCTCATCGTCACGATGCTCCTCGCGACCCCGGTCTCGGAGTGGCTGGTGCGGCGGTACGGTCACCGCGTGGCGTGCCTCGTCGGCGCCGGGTTCCTCGCGACCTCGCTCGCGGGGATGGCGTGGGGCGTCGAGCACGGGTACGCCGCCATCGCGGTGGCGATGGTGGTGCTCACCCTCGGCCTGCGCACCGTGATGACGACCTGCGCGGTGGCCCTCGTCGACGCGATGCCGGCCAACCGCACCTCCCTCGGCACGGCGCTCAACGACTCGGCGCAGGAGGTCGGCTCGAGCATCGGCACCGCCGTCGTCGGCACCCTCGTCGCGGTGCTCGTGACGACGACCCTGCCGCCCGGGGCCTGGAGCGCGGACCTCGTCGCGTCCTTCTTCCACGGCGAGCGCGTCACCTACCTCGCCCTGGCGGTCGTCGTCGGGGTGCTGGCGGCCTGGGGCGCTTCGTCGCTCACCGACTCCCGCAGCGTCGAGGAGCACCCGGCCGAGACCGCGCCGGACCGTGTCGAGGTGGGCTGACCGGCGTCAGTCGGCCCGGACGAGGTCGACCGAGACCTCGACCGCGGGGACCGGCCCGAGGTTCTCGAGCCAGTGCCGTGTGGAGCGGTCCTCGGGCCAGCCCGGCCCCGGGCCGTACTCGGTGTCGACGCCGTCCCGGTGGTCGGTGATCGTCCCCTCGAGGACGTAGACCGTGCCGGGGCGACCCCGGTGGTCGTGGACCGGGCCGAAGACCGCGCCGGGCGCCATCGTCACCCGGCGCATCCGGAGCCGGTACCCCTCGAGTCCCTGGATCTCTCCGGTGAGGTCGAGCAGGGCGAGGGTCTCCACCGTCACGCCGCGCGTCTCCTGCGCGGCCTGGTCGTCCGTCATGGGTGCTCCTGTCGGGTCGGGTCGGGTCCGTCGGTGATGGCTCAGGGGCGGGCGGCGGCGTCGAGGCGGTGCCGGGCGCGGGTGACGGCCTCGGTCGCCGAGCGCTCGTCCCGCGTGGCGGCGAGCTGGGCGCGGCGGGCGGCGTCCTCGGCGTCGCGCTCGTCACCGAGGAGCTGCTCGAGCTCGGCCACCCGGCGCCGGGCACGCTCGAGCGATGCCTCGGCCTCCTCGCGTCGCCGGCGCGCACCGACCGCGCGCTGCCGGGCCTCCTCGGCCGCGTCCCGGGCGGCCCGGAGGGACTCCTCGGCGTCCGCGAGCGCCTGCTCGGCGGCGGCGACCGCCGCCGCGTCGGGCTGCCGGTCGGTGGCGGAAGCGGCTGGGCGCGGCGCCGGTCCGTCGACCCCGAGCGCGACG
>JACXUW010000062.1 GCA_014763705.1 Micrococcales bacterium
CGTGCCGCAGACCGGCCACGCGATGACCCAGCGCCGGATCTCCGACTCGCCCGACCCTGCCCGCCCGGTGAACAACGGCGATCCGTTGAGCACGATCGCGGCCCGGCCGCGCACGTTCTCGTCGTCGGGGTCGACGGTCCGCATCTTGTCGATCAGGTGGAGCAGGAACAGCATCGACCCGTCGGAGACAGCCGGCAGGCCGGGGCCGAAGCGCCCGTTGAAGCCGAGCTGCTTGTGCTCCTTGACGACCTCGCGCTGGGAGGTCTTCCACTCCACCCCGAACGGCGGGTTGGACAGGCAGTAGTGGAAGTCCTTGCCCGCGTGCGCGTCGTCGGTGAGGGTGTTGCCCAGGGCGATGGCGTCAACCGGCTGGCCCTTGATGATCATGTCCGCCTTGCACACGGCATACGAGCTGGGGTTGATCTCCTGCCCGGCCATGAGAAGGCGTGCGGCCGGGTTCTGCTCGCGCAGGTGCTCGTCCATCGTGGAGAGCATCCCGCCGGTGCCGGCCGCGGGGTCGTAGACACGGCGGTTCACGGCCTTGCCCGGGGTGGTCGCATCCTCGTCGCCCACCAGCAGCAGGTCGACCATGAGGGCGATGACCTCACGGGGGGTGAAGTGCTCACCAGCGGTCTCGTTGCTCGCCTCCGCGAACTTGCGAATCAGCTCCTCGAAGACCGAGCCCATCTCGGTGTTGCTGACGTGCTGGGGGCGCAGGTCGAGCTTGGCGAACTCCTGGACAACCAGGTACAGGGCGTTGGCCTCCTCGAGCCGCTGCACCTGCTCCTCGAACCCGAACCGGGTGAAGACGTCGCGGACGTTGTCGCTGAAGCCGTCGACGTAGGACAGCAGGTTGGCCTTGATGTTGGCGCTATCGCCGATCAGCGACGGCAGCGTGTATGGCGAGGTGTTGTAGAACGAGTACTTCGCGGCCTTGCGCAGCTTGACGTCCAGCAGGTCTTTGGCCGTCCGGTCACCGGAGCGCTTCTGCTCGGCCAGCACGGCGTCCTTGGTCGCCGCCAGGACGCAATCCAGCCGGCGCAGGATCGTCATCGGCAGGACGACGTCGCCGTACTCCTTGGGCTTGTACGGCCCGCGCAGCAGGTTGGCGATCGACCAGATGAAGTTGGCGTCCGGCTTCGACGGCAAGGTGAGGTGTCCTCTCGTGGTGCGTGGCCACATCCTTGCCCATCACGCCGGCCTCTCGGTGGAGAGGTCTTGCCCGCGCCGTTCGAGGCGCGGGCAAGACCGAGGGTCAGGCCGCCCGGATCAGCACGAAGCCTCGGCGGCGACTCTCATCAAAGTTGTCCCTCAGCTCGCGAGCGATAACATCCTCGATGCGTGATGGGACCTGGCAACCGCACGAGGAACCCCCGCCACGGCCGTAGCCGGCGGGAGCTGCCTCCTCGCAGCGCAACTCCGGCGGGACCCCTCGGGTGAGGGTGACGCAGAGGTCGTGCTCGCACGCTCGACCCACCAGTTTGACGTGACAGCGATGCGGAGACATCGCCACCTCCTTCGCGGCCCAAGTTGGGCCGGGTTCGGGAGGCCCCTAGACTTGGCGACTGCTACATCGAGGTTGTCTAGATGACCTCCAGCGGGGCGAGCGTTGCAAGCGCTCGTCCCGCTTCTTCTTGTGGACATGGACCCGTCTCTGCGGGCTGGCCCATCCTGACAGCCACCACTGACAGCTGCCGGGCTCTCGGGGGTAGGCCACGCGCGCGACGCTCCGGCGACCTGACCATTCATAACCAAATCTTTGCTTTCCAGCGCTCATTGATAAGCGGCAGGAATGTTACATACGGACGGTCGCTGCGCAAGATTTGCTGCATCTCGACAGTGATGCAGGGTCAGCGGTCGTCGGCATCAGAAGCCGCCGTCGCGGGCCATGTTGTTGAACCGCGAGTAGTGACCCTGGAAGGCCAGGACGATGTCCTTGGTCGGCCCGTTGCGGTGCTTGGCGACGATGACGTCGGCCTCGCCGTCGCGCTCGGGGTCCGAGCGGTCGCGGTGCAGGAGGATGACGACGTCGGCGTCCTGCTCGATCGAGCCGGACTCGCGCAGGTCGGACATCTGCGGGCGCTTGTCGGTGCGCTGCTCGGGACCACGGTTCAGCTGGCTGACCGCGATGACCGGCACCTCGAGCTCCTTGGCGAGCAGCTTGAGCGCCCGGGAGAACTCGGCGACCTCCTGCTGGCGCGACTCGACCTTCTTGCCGCTCGTCATCAGCTGGAGGTAGTCGATGACGATGAGCTTGAGGTTGTGCTGCTGCTTGAGCCGGCGCGCCTTGGCCCGGATCTCCATGAGCGACATGTTCGGGCTGTCGTCGATGAACAGCGGGGCGTCGGAGATCTTGCCCATGATCCGGGCCAGCTTGGTCCACTGCTCCTGGTTCTTCAGGCCGCGGCGGAGGTCCTGGAGCTGGATGGTGGCCTCGGCCGACAGGATGCGCATCGTGATCTCGGTGCGGCTCATCTCGAGCGAGAACACGGCCGCGGCCATCCCGTGCTTGATGGCGGCCGCGCGGACGATGTCGATGCCGAGCGTTGACTTGCCGACAGCCGGGCGGGCCGCGACGACGATCATCTGGCCGGGGTGCAGGCCGTGGGTCAGCTCGTCGAGCTCGATGAACCCGGTCGGCACGCCGATGAGGTCGTCGGTGCGCCCGGACGCGGCCTCGATCTCCTCCATCGTCTCGTTGAGCAGCTCGCCGAGCGCGTGGTAGTCCTCGCCGCCGCGCTTCTCGGCGACCGAGTACACCTCGGCCTGCGCGCGGTTGACGATGTCGTCGATGTCGCCCTCGCCCTGGGCGTAGCCCATCTGGACGATGCGGGTGCCCGCCTCGACGAGCCGCCGCAGCACCGCCCGCTCGTGGACGATCTCGGCGTAGTAGCCGGCGTTGGCCGCCGTGGGCACCGACTGGATCAGCTGGTGCAGGTAGGCCTGGCCGCCGACGCGGGTGAGGTCGCCGCGCTTGGAGAGCTCGTCGGCGACGGTGATGGCGTCGGCGGGCTCACCGCGGCCGAAGAGGTCGAGGACGGCGTCGAAGATCGCCTCGTGGGCCGGCCGGTAGAAGTCGTGGGCCTTGACCTCCTCGAGGCAGTCGGCGATGGCGTCCTTGTCGAGGAGCATCGACCCGAGCACCGACTGCTCGGCGTGGAGGTCCTGCGGGGGGACGCGGTCGTCGGGACGCTCGGAGGGACCCGAGAAGGCCTCGCTCAGCTCCGCGATGGTCACCCTGCATCCTTCCGCCCGACGTGCTCCGATCCCCGACCGGGGCGGACCTCAACGCGACGCCCCGAGGCCCGGCGCCAAGCCCACCAGAGACCACCGACACCGGGACGTCCGAGTCACCGTAGGACCTGGCCGCCGAGGGGTCCAAGCCCGGCCGGGCACATCGGCCGAACGGCTGGGGACATCCTGTGGAGAACGTGGGGAAAACGCCGGTCCCCGTTGTGCACCGTCGGTGGAGAACCCTGTGGACACACTTCCCATGGACCTCCCAGCAAGCCGCTGACCTGCGAGGACGCCGTCCACCGGATGTGCACCGGAGAAAGTCTCGGGCGTGTCCCGGTCCACAGGCCGCGGCGGGGCGGCGGTGTACCCGGTGGGGTGTCGCTCGGCCGTTCGGCCCCTCTCCGAGGGCGCGCCGAGAGCCCGTCAGCCGGCCCGGCCGTACCGCTCGGCGGCCCGCGCCCGCGCCTTGGCCGCCTCGACCTCGCGGTCCTTCGGCGGGGCGTTCGTCACGAGGGCGTCGAGCAGGTGCTGGGTCGCGTGCGCGACCTCCTCGACGGCCCGCGCGAAGGCCTCCTCGTTGGCCTGCGACGGGCGGGTGGCCCCGCTCACCTTGCGCACGTACTGGAGGGCGGCGGCGCGCACCTCGTCGGTGGTCGCGGGCGGCTCGAAGTTGTGGAGCTGGCGGATGTTGCGGCACATGACCCCAACGGTAGGCGCGGCCACCCACCGGGCGACAGGGTCAGGACAGCCTCACCTGCCGTGTGCTCCGACCCTCGACCGGCCATGATGGACCCGTGAGGACCGTGACCCTCGAACAGCTCGGCCGCCATCTCGCCGCACTCCCGGGCCGGCCCCGGGTCGTCGTCTCCGGCAACGTCGCCGTCCCGTGGGAGGCCGTCCGGGTGCTCGACGCCGCGCGCGCGGAGTACGTCATCCACGCGCTCAACGCACCCCCGGGCATCCCCGACCGCCCGGGCGTCACCGCCGAGACGTGCTTCGTCGGTGCCGGGATGCGCCGCCACTCGAACCTCTCGTACGTGCCGAGCCGGCTCTCGCTCGTCCCCGTCCTCTACGGGGGACCGCTCGCCCCGGACGTCGTCATCGTCCAGTGCGCCCCGGCCCGCGACGGGATGCTCTCCCTCGGCATCGAGGTCAACGTCCTGCCGGCGGCCATCGAGGCCTGTCGCGCGCGCTCCGGGCTCGTCGTCGCAGTCGTCAACGACCGGATGCCGTACACCGGCGGCGACGCCCTCCTCGCGGTCGAGGCCGTGGACCTCGCCGTCGAGGTCTCGGTGCCCGTGCCGTCCCACGCGCCGCTCGTCCCGGACGACGACAGCCGGCTCATCGGCGAGCGGGTGGCCAGCCGGGTCCGCGACGGCGCGACCCTGCAGGCCGGCATCGGCGGCATCCCCGACGCCACGATCGCCGCCCTCGCCGACCGCAGCGGCCTGCGGATCTGGACCGAGATGTTCTCCGACGGCGTCGTCGCCCTCGACCAGGCCGGCGCCCTCGACCCGGACCACCCGCTGGTCACCTCGTTCCTCTTCGGGTCCCAGGACCTCTACGACTGGGTCGACGGCAACCCGCGGGTGCGGATGACCCGCACGGAGACGACGAACGACCCGGGGCTCATCGCGCGGCAGCGGGCGATGACGTCGGTCAACTCGGCCCTCGAGGTCGACCTCTTCGGGCAGGCGAACGCGTCCCGGATCAACGCGCGCATCCACTCCGGGTTCGGCGGCCAGACCGATTTCGTCGTCGGGGCCCTGCACTCGCCCGGCGGGCAGTCGTTCATCGCCCTGCGGTCGTGGCACCCGAAGGCCGACTGCTCGACGGTCGTCCCGCTGCTCGACGAGCCGGTGACGAGCGTGCAGCAGAGCGCCGTCGTCACCGAGCAGGGCGTCGCCGAGCTGTACGGCCACGACCAGCAGGGGCAGTGCCGGCACATCATCCGCGACGCCGCGCACCCCGACGTCCGGGACGAGCTGTGGGAGGAGGCGCGGGCCCTCGGCCTCGCCTGACCGCCCCGCCCGCGCACGTCAGCGGGTGGCGCCGGTGACCATCCACCGGTCGGTGCGGACGCGCATCCACATGAGCGTCCCGCGCACCGCCATGAACGTCGTGAAGGCCAGCCAGAGCCACGTCACGGCGTGTCCCTGCCCGACGAGCGAGCCGCCCTCGAGCAGCCAGTCACCGGCGAGCCGGACGGCGAGGACGACCGGCAGGTAGGCGAGCAGCGTCACGAGCATGGCGCCGGCCAGCCACCGCCCGTCCCCGGCGCCGATGAGGACGCCGTCGACGACGAAGACGAAGCCGGAGAGGGGCTGGCCGAGCGCGACGACGAGCAGGCCCGCGGCGATGGCCGCCTGCACCCCCTCGTCCGGGGTGAACCAGGCGCCGACGACCGGCCGGACGAAGAGGACGACCAGCCCGAGGACGACGCCCCCGAGGACACCCCAGCGCAGCATCAGCCGGGTCGCCGCCCGGGTGCGCGGCAGGTCGCCGGCGCCCAGGGTCCGCCCGGTCACCGCCTGCGCGGCGATGGCGAGGGCGTCGAGGGCGAAGGTGAGGAAGGACCAGATCGTCGCGGTCACCTGGTAGGCGGCGAGCGGGACGTCCCCGAGGCCGGCCGCCACCCAGGTCGTCAGGAGCAGGACGGCCCGCAGCGCGAGGGTCCGCACGAGGAGGGGCACCCCGCCGCGGGCGGCGGCGAGGACCCGTCCCGGGTGCGCCCGCAGCGGCAGCCGGGCGCGCCGTGCCTCGCGGACGAGGACCCGGACGAGCGCGAGCGCCATCCCGGTCTGCGCGATGACGGTGCCCCACGCCGACCCCGCGATGCCCCAGCCGAGCCCGTGGACGAACCAGAGGTTGAGGCCGGCGTTGGCCGTGAAGCCCCCGACGGCGACGACGAGCGGTGTCCGGGTGTCCTGCAGGCCGCGCAGGACCCCGGTCGTCGCGAGGACGACGAGCATCGCGGGCAGCCCGAGCGCCGAGACCCGCAGGTAGGTCGTCGCCTCGTCGAGGACCGCGGGCGAGGCGCCGAACACCCCGGACAGCGGTCGGGCCAGCAGGGCGACGACCGCCGTCGCCCCGAGCCCGAGCACGACGGCCAGCCAGGTGCCGTCGATGCCGGCCGCCACCGCACCGGACCGCGACCCGGCCCCGAGCCGGCGGGCGACGACGCTCGTCGTGCCGTAGGCGAGGAAGACGAAGACGTTGGCCGCGGTGAGCAGGACGGCACTCGCGACACCGAGGCCGGCGAGCGGCTCCACCCCGAGCCGGCCGACGATGGCCGAGTCGACGAGGAGGAAGAGCGGTTCGGCGACGAGGGCGAGGAAGGCCGGCACCGCGAGGCGCAGGACCTCGCGGTGCTGGGTCTCCTCGGACGCGCTCACGCGGGCACTCTCGCACGTGCGAGGGCCCCGCGGGCGTGCTGCCCACGGGGCCCTCGTCACCCGCTGGTGATCAGGTGGTGGTCGCCGGCGGTGCCTGGACGAGCACCGCGCCGGTGCCGAGCACGGCACCCTCGGAGGAGAGGACGTTCATCTCGCCGAACAGCTGCCGGCCGGGACCGGCGTCCGCCTGCGGGGTGATCGCCCCGGTGACCGTCACCGTCTGCCCGCCGGCGAGCGTGACCGCCGCGGTGGGCACGCTCAGCGTGCCGAGACCGGCGGAGAAGAACACGTCGCGGTAGTCGAGCTGCGTGGTCCCGGCCGGGACCGAGTAGCCGTCGACCTCGACCGTGTAGGTGCCCGGTGCCGGGGAGGGCACCGAGACCGACTCCTCGGAGTCACCGTCCGCCGACTGCGCCACGGTGTTGCCGTCGGCGTCGAGGAGGTAGAGGTCGAGGTCCGCCGACAGGTCGGAGGTGTTCCCGATCGCCACGTCCAGCCGGGTGGCGCCCGGGGGCACCACGACGGTGTACTCGAGCACGTCACCCTCGGCGATGCTCGGCCGCTCGGCGTGCGCCGACCCGAGCGACCCGCCCTGCGGCGTCACCGTCAGCGGACCGAAGTCGTTGCGAACGGTCCACGACACCGGCGTCGAGGCACCCGGGGCCGCCGACACGGTCTGCGTCGCCGGGTCGACCGTGACGCCCTGGACGGCGGCGGTCAGGGTGAACGGGTTGACGAGGAACGGCGAGGTGCGGCGCGACTCCACGAGCAGCTCCCACACGCCCGGGATCGGGTTGGTGTAGGCCCGGGACTGCGGCTTGCAGGCCGCCGGGTCGCTGTAGTTCGTGTAGCAGTACGGCGTCGAGGTGTTGTCGACCGGAACGCCGTACGGGTTGAACGCGATCCAGCGCACCTGGCTCTTCGTCGCGATGCCCGACAGGTTGACCTGGAGCGCCTTGGCGCCCTCCGGAACCGTGACGAACACCCGCTTGAAGAGGTTGCGCTCGACCGAACCCCGTGTGGTCAGCGAGTACGACGGCGCCGGGATGTCGCTGGACACCACGACCGCCAGCATGACCCGCAGGTCGACGAGCGGCGTCGACGGGTCGTCGACCTCGAGGATCGCCGAGTGCAGCCCACCGGAACGCGGCTTGGCCCTGACCGCCACGTCCGCGGAGGAGCCGAGCCGGAGGCGGACCGACGACGGCGCCGAGAACGTGCCGTCGTTGCCGACGATCCGGACCCGGTGCGTCACCGTCCGCGACGAGCCGGTCGTGCGGGTCACCGTCACCGGGTAGGTGCGGCTCTGCCCGACCTTCTGCCCGCCCGCGCCCGCCGCGCAGTCGTTGTAGACACCCACGCCCTTGTCCGGGGTGGCGAGGAAGTCCGAGATCGCGGTGCACACGTCGGCCGAGGTCGTGTAGTCCTGCGTCACCGGGTTGCGACGGAGGAGCTTCCACGCGCCGGGCACGTCGAGCTGCCCGGTGCCCTGGCCGATCGCCTCGAGCTTCTTCTGGTAGTCCGCGGCGGTGTACATCGCCTCGCGCAGCTGCTTCGGCGTGATCGGGGTGTGGGTCTGGAACCCGGCCGAGAGCAGGAGCGCGGCGGCGCCGGCGGCCTGCGGCGAGGCCATCGAGGTGCCGTTGAACATCGCGTAGCCGATCGGCAGCGTGTAGCCGGCCTCGGGGAGGTCGGGCTGCTTGAGCCACTGCGGCACGGTCGAGATCGCCGAGCCGGGCGCCATGATGTTCGGCTTGAACCCGCCGTCCTCGCGCGGACCGCGCGAGGAGTAGTTGTGCAGGGCGAGCTTGCTCGAGACGACCGAGCCGTAGTTCGCCTTCCACGTCTCCTTGGTGATGGAGGACGCGACGCTCACGACGTCGGTCGCCACCGAGGGGTCGCCGACCGTGTTGATGCCGGCGCCGGAGTTGCCGGCCGAGAGGAACAGCTGGACGCCGAAGACGTCGATGAGCCGGTCGTAGAGCTCGGCCCGCGCGTTGTTGGCGTCGTTGAGCGCCGGCAGGCCGCCGATCGACATGTTGACGACGTCGACGCCGCGGTTGGCGACGAGGTCGACCATGCCGTCGGTCAGGGCCGCGTTGGTGCAGCCGCCGCCCCACGTGCACGCGCGTGAGGAGACGATCTTGGCGCCGGGCGCCTGGCCGTCCATCCGGCCGCCGAAGAGGCTGTGGCCGGCCGCGATGCCCGCGACGTGCGAGCCGTGCGCGTCCTCGACGATGCCGATGTTGACGAAGTCGGCCGTCGTCCCGACGTAGGGCCCGCCGTACGGGCTCATGTCGACGTCCTCGCGGTACTCGACCGTGAACGGCATCCGCTCGACGACCGCGGTGGCCGGGTCGTCGGTGCCGAAGTGGCCGACCTGGTGGTTCTCGCGGTAGGGCCGCATCTTCTCCGTCGCCGCGAAGACGCCGTCCTGGTTCGCGTCGACCCAGATGTCGTGGGTCGCCGGGTCGTAGAGGATGCCGAAGACGTCCGTGGTGTCGCCGTCGCGGTTGACGTCGCCACCCGGCTCGCTGCCGGCGGTGATGGACTCCGAGAAGCGGCTGATCTTGTACGTGCCGGCCGGGTAGGTGTAGGCCTTCCCGGCGTAGGTCGTCGAGGTCCCGGTGGCGTCCTGGAGCATCGGCCGCCAGGTGGCGTCGCCGTCGAAGATCGGGTCGGTGGCCGTCACCCAGTCGACGATCTTCCGCTCGCCGGTCGAGGTCCGCTGCAGCGCCGGGTGGTCGAGGTCGACGCCGGAGTCGAGGATGCCGATGGTCACCCCGCGACCGTCGAAGCGGCGGTTGTCCTTCTTGAACTCCACCGACCCGGTGTCGCGGGTGGGCATGTACGGGTTCGCGTCCGGCGTGCGGCGGTCGGGGCCGGTGTAGCGCTGGCCCCTGGAGCCCTTCGACTCGGCGGCGGGGTCGGGGAGCCTGACCGTCTCGTCGAGGTCGACGGCGTCGACCCGGGTGAGCGCCGCGACCTTGGCGACGGCCTGCGTCGGGACGCTGGCCCGCACGTAGCCGACCTTGTCGTTGGTCATGCCGACGTACCCGCCCTGCGCGCGGATGCTGTCGGCCACGGACCGCGTCGTGCCCTTCTCGACCGCGAGGATGAGGGTGACCCGCTTGGTGCCGGCCGCCTGCGCCTTGCCGAGCAGCTCGACGTCGTGCTGCCCCAGCTTCTCCTCGAGCGCGCTGCTCCCGGGGTCCTTCACCTCCTCGGTCTGGAGGGTCGCGGCGGGTGCCTTGTCGGGGGACCGCGGGTCGCCGGCCTTCGGTGAGGCGGCGGTGGCGGTACCGAGGGATCCTGCGGTGAGTGCTGCCGCGGCGATGCCGGCGAGCGCGATGCGCGCAGGCTTCCGCGAAAGGGGATGTCTCATCGGTGTCCTGTCTTCCCGTGACGCAGCTCTGCCCTGTGCGTCTGACATCGGTGGAGAGAGAGAACCACGCCGCGGCGACAAAGGGAATAGCCGGAGGCCGACGGGTTGTCGAACTTTCCGTTCGCTCGACCGTTGCGCCGCAGCACCTTCCGCGAGTCAGGGCGTCGACAGGAGCGCCACGGCGGCCTCGCGACGCGGGTCGCCGGCGGCCACCAGCACCCCGTCGTCGCGCCGGTACGCGACCCCGACACCCCCGAAGTACATCGAGAGCGCGCCGTGGTCCGTGGCGGCCAGCCCGGCCGCGTGGACGGCCGCGGTGATGGCCGGGTCGGACTCGTGCTCGACGACCGGCCGACCCGTGCGGTCGAACCGGACGTGCAGGCGCGGCGCCTCGATGGCCGTGCGCAGGTCGGCGCCGTGGAGGCAGCCCTGACCGAGCACCTGCATCAGCGCGGTCGTGATGCGGTCCGCGCCGGGGGACCCGACGGCGATGACCCGGCCGTCGGCGGTGCGCCCCGTCGTCGGGGCCATGTTCGACGCGAGCCGGGTGCCGGGCACCAGCGAGTGCAGCCCGAGCCGGTTCAGCTCCGGCTCGCCGAGCGCGTTGTTGAGCAGCATCCCGGTGCCGGGCACCGTGATCCCGGCGCCGTACCCCGCCGACACCGTCACGGCGCACGCGAGCCCGTCGGCGTCGACCGCGGAGACGTGCGCGGTCGAGGCCGAGGTCGGCAGCCCGGCCAGGCCGTGCCGCTCGACGGAGGCGAGCAGCGCGTGGCCGGCGGCGTCGAGGTCGGTCGCGACGTCGTGCACCTCGAGCCGGTAGCGCAGGACGGCGGACTGGACGGCGAGGACGTCGGCCCAGTCGTAGGAGCCGCGCCGGGCCAGCTCGCCGAGCATCACGGCGAGCATCGGGCCCCCGACCGAGGGAGGCGGGTTGAGCGCGAGGTCCCAGTCGCCGACGGTGCGCCGCACCGGGACCCGCTCGACGGGTGCGTGCGCCGCGAGGTCGTCGGCGGTGACGAGGCCGTCGTGCGCGGCCATGTCGGCGACCATCGCCCGGCCCACCTCGCCGGTGGTGAGGACGGAGGCACCGTCCCGGGCCACGAGGTCGAGGACGTCGGCGAGCCTCCCGTTCGTCGCGAGGTCCCCCGCGCGCAGGGGGCGGCCGTCGGGGCGGGTGACGACGGCGTGCGCCTCCGGGTCGGCACCGAACAGGGCGTCGGCGACGAAGCCGAGGTAGCGCGCCGCCGCGCCGCCGACCGGGTAGCCGTCCCGGCAGGCGTGCGCGGCCGGAGCCACGACGTCGGCCCAGCCGGCTCGACCGAAGCGGGCCTGGGCGTCCTCGCACGCGGCGACCGCGCCCGGCGTGGCGACCGAGCCGTGGCCGGCGAACATCGTCACCCCGCCGCCGTACTCGGTGGACACCTCGCGCACCCCGCGCCCGAACGCCTCCGGCGGCAGGCCGAGCCCGGGCATCCCGACGTTGCCGTCGACGAGGACGGGCTCGCCGTCTGGGATGCGCTGCGTGCGACCGGCGTCATGGCCTTCGGGGTCGAGACCTATGCGAACTCCCGCCGCATGGAGAAGTCGCTGCGCCTGCAGAACGCCGACCTCCTGACCCAGTACAACCTGATCGAGGCCGATCTCGCCCGTCCAAAGGTCAAGGAAGCCGATTTCCGCGGCAAGGCCAAGCACCTCGAATACAAGGCGCGTGACCACCAGCCGGCCATGCTCTGCACGCTCGTCATGACGGAGAACACCGACAGACACGGCGTGAAGCGCTATCCGGTCGGCTCGCTGCCGGTCATGGACCCGGAAACCGGCGAGACGCTCATCGATGCGCTCGGCCGCCGCTCCTACACCACCTCGATCGCCTACGGCCCGACGATCGGCAAGAACATCGCGCTCGCCTACCTGCCCTGGGAGTATTGCCAGGTCGGCCGTAAGCTCTCGGTCGAGTATTTCGCCGAGACCTACCCGGTCGAAGTCGCCGGCGTCGGCTACAAGCCGCTCTACGATCCGGAGAACCTGAAGCCCCGGAGCTGACTGGGGGGCCTGACGCTTGCCC
>JACXUW010000508.1 GCA_014763705.1 Micrococcales bacterium
ACGGGAGGGGTCGTCCGCGAGGACCCCCTCGAGCGCCAGGAAGCGGTGCAGTCCCCGGACGGCGACGAGGGTGCGGGCGGCCGACGAGGCCGCGAGGGGCCGGTGCTCGGCGTCCCCCTCGCGCAGGCGGGCGAGGAACTCGGTGACGTGCGCCTCCGTCACCTCCTCCGGCCGGGTCACGCCGGCGGCGGCGAGGTGCCCGGCCCACCGGGCGAGGTCGCGGCGGTACGCGGCCAGGGTGTTGGCCGAGACGCCCCGCTCGACGTCGAGGTGGGTCAGCCACGCGTCGACGGCCCGCCCCACGGGCGTGGGACGGGCCGTCGACGCCGGGTCGCTCGCGGTCAGGAGAGCGCCTCGTCGAGGGAGATGCTGTCCATCCCGAAGGCCTCGGCCACCGCGCCGTAGGTGATGTGGCCGGCGTGCGTGTTGAGGCCGAGGGCGAGGGCGCGGTCGGCGCGGGAGGCCTCGAGCCAGCCCTGGTCGGCGAGCTTGGTGGCGTAGGAGAGGGTCGCGTTGGTCAGCGCCCACGTCGAGGTGTGCGGCACCGCGCCGGGCATGTTCGCCACGCAGTAGTAGACCGAGTCGTGCACCGGGAAGGTCGGGTCGGCGTGGGTCGTCGGCCGGCTGTTCTCGAAGCACCCACCCTGGTCGATGGCGACGTCGACGAGCACCGAGCCGGGCTTCATCTGGCTGACCATCTCGTCGGTGACCAGCTTGGGCGCCTTGGCGCCGGGGATGAGGACGGTGCCGATGACGAGGTCGGCCTCGAGCACCTGCTCGCGCACCGACATCGCCGAGGACGCGATCTGGGCCACCCGGTTGTCGTAGCGCCAGAAGCTCATCCGGAGCTTGTCGAGGTCGGTGTCGAGGAGGGTGACGTTGGCGCCCATCCCGAGCGCGATGTTCGCCGCGTTCTGGCCCGCGACGCCGGCGCCGAGGACGACGACGTTGGCGTTGGCCACGCCGCCGATGCCGCCCATGAGGACGCCGCGCCCGCCCTGCGCCTTCATCATCGCGTGGGCGCCGACCTGCGGTGCGAGACAGCCGGCGACCTCGGACATCGGGTAGAGCAGCGGCAGCAGGCCGGACGGCAGCTGCACGGTCTCGTAGGCGATCGCCGTGACCTTCTTCTCGACGAGCTCGCGGGTCAGCGGCTCGTCGGCGGCGAGGTGGAGGTAGGTGAAGAGGGTGAGTCCCTCGCGGAGGCGGTGGTACTCCTCCGCGACCGGCTCCTTGACCTTCATCACCATGTCGGCGTCGCCCCAGACGTCGTCGGCGTCGGCGACGATGCGCGCGCCCTGGGCGACGTACTCGTCGTCGGTGATCGAGGACCCGAGGCCGGCGCCCTGCTGGACGAGGACCTCGTGGCCGCGGCGGACCAGCTCGTTGACGCCGACCGGCGTGATGCCGACCCGGAACTCGTTGTTCTTGACCTCGGTGGGGATGCCGACCTTCACGGTGATCTGTGCCTGTCTCGTGTCGAGGGCCGCGGGCGTCGTTGCCCACGGAGCCGCCTTTCGGCTGGAGCGCGATGGAAGTCTAGTGCTGGCCCGACCGGCCCCGAACCAGGGAGGACCCCCGTGAAGCTCTACAGCGACCTGCCCGCCCGACGCACCGCGCAGGTGCTCGCCGACGTCGGTGTCGTCGGCTGGGTCTACCTCTGGGTCCGGGTCGGCCAGCGGGTCCACGAGACGACGTTGACCCTCGCCGAGCCGGGCCGCCGGCTCGAGGCGGCCGGCACCGGCTTCCGTGGCCGGATGACCGACGCGGGCAACTCGGTCGACGGCCTGCCGCTGCTCGACGACCGGGTCGCGGCGCCGTTCCGCTCGGCCGCCGGGATCGGCGACGACTTCGCGTCGGCGGGCCGCGACCTCGTGGGCGCGGTCGAGCGCCTCGCGACCCTGCTCGGCCTCGTCGTGGCGCTGGCGCCGATCCTCCTCGTCGTCGCCACGTGGCTGCTGCTCCGGTGGCGGTTCGCGCGCCGCGCGACCGCGGCCCAGCGCTTCGTCGACGCGGCCCCGGACCTCGACCTCTTCGCCCTGCGCGCCATGGCGAACCAGCCGATGACGCGGCTCGCCCGCATCTGCGACGACCCGGCGGGGGCGTGGCGGCGTGGTGAGCCGGACGTCGTGCGGGCGTTGGCCGTCCTCGAGCTGCGGGAGTCGGGGCTGCGCCCGCCCCCGCTCAGCCCGCCGGCCTGACG
>JACXUW010000063.1 GCA_014763705.1 Micrococcales bacterium
GGGCGTCACGCCGACTCGTACCCCTCGACGCCGACGACCGGCCGGATCTCGATGGTGTACGAGGCGGGCAGCAGCCGGGCGGCGGCGACGGCGTGGTCGAGGTCCGGGAGCCGGACGTCGTAGTAGCCGCCGACCTGCTCGGTGAGCTCCGCGAACGGGCCGTCGGTCACGGTGCGCTCCGGGCCGCGCAGGGTCGTCGCGGTGTCGGCGTCCCCGAGGGCCGCGCTCGAGACGCGCTCCCCGTGGGCGTCGACGAAGCGCTCGAAGGCGTGGTGCGCGTCGACGTAGCCCTGGCGGAGCTCGGCGTCCGCATCGGCCCAGATCCCCGGCTCGTAGGCGATGAGGACGAGGTAGCGCATCACGACGGCGCCGGCCCGTCGTCCTGCTGGCCGGTGCCGGCCACCATGTCGCGCAGCTCGATGAGCTCGCCCCGCGCGGCGAACTCGGTGCAGATCCGCACGAGGTCGGCCCGGTCGTCGGTGTCGAGGAGGTAGAAGCCGACCACCTGCTCGACCGACTCGGTGAACGGGCCGTCGGTGACGAGCGCCCCGCCCTCGCCGTCGGGGCGCATCGAGGTGGCCTCGGCCGACGGCGTGAGCGGGCCGGCGACGACGATGCGGTGTCCGCCGGCGGCCAGGTCACGGTGGAACTGCTGGTGGCTGCGCATCCCCTTCTCGTGCTCCTCGGGCGGCAGCTGCGCCCACTCGGCCTCGGGGGCGGGCAGCAGGACGAGGTGGCGGCTCACGCGGTCCGGTCCTCGGGCGTGACGGTGCGCCGGACCTCGACGGTGTCGCCGAGCGCCGCGATGATGCGGCAGCAGTCGAGCAGGTCGTCGAGGTCGTCGGACTCCACCTGGTAGAAGCCGCCCACCTGCTCGGCGGTCTCGGTGAACGGGCCGTCGGTGACGTCACCGCCGCCACCGGGGATCCGCTTGCCCTCGCTGGTGGCGTGCAGCTCGGCACCGCCGGTGATCCGGTGACCGCGGCGGGACAGCTCCTCGGAGAAGCGGGTGTACTCGGCGTACCCCGCGGCCCGCTGCTCGGGGTCCATCGTGGTCCACCAGCGGTCGGCGTCACCGACGATGAGGACGACGTACTCGGTCATGGCCTGCTCCTTCGCTCACGGCCACCCGGACGGCGACCTCACCCCGGTGACGAACGGGCCCGGCGGCATTCGACAGGTCTACCGAACTTTCTCCCCGGATGCGTCGACGCGGGCTCGGCCGGTCATCCGGCGAGCGCGGCGGCGAGGAGGCGCAGGGTCTCCTCGCGAGCCGGCGCGCGGTCGGCGGGCGTGCCACGGGTCGCTCCGGCGACGGGGTGGACCATCACCTCGTCGACGCCGAAGGTCGCGGCGAGCTCGCGGACCTGCGCCGCGGCGTCGTCCGGGGTGCCGACCACCCAGCGCCGGAGCATCTCCGACCCCAGCTCCTCGTGCGCGGCCGGCACCGCCACGGCCTCGGCCTCCTCGACGAGCAGCTGGGCGGCCAGCGGCTGGCCGGTGCGCAGGGCCACCATCGAGCGGACGTTGGGCAGCGCGAGTCGCCGAGCCTCCTCGGCGGTCGGCGCGACGACGGCGTTGACCGTGAGGAAGGTGCGCGGCTCCGGGTGCGCCTTGGACGGCTGGTACTGCGAGCGGTAGAGGGCGAGCGCCTCGGCGGTCCCCCGGCCCGAGAAGTGGTGCGCGAAGACGTACGGCAACCCGCGGGAGGCGGCGAGCCGGGCCGAGAAGTCGGAGGATCCGAGCAGCCAGACCGTCGGGACCGACGCGGCGCGCGGGGTGGCCCGCAGGACGTGGTCGCCGGTGGCGAGGCGCAGTCCGACGCCCTCCGGCGACATCATCGCGAGGACGGCGTCGACGTGGTCGGGGAAGCGCTCGGCGGCGTCCGCGTCGACCCCGCCGCCCCCGCTGCGCAGCGCCACGCCGTGACCGGGTCGGTGCCGGGGGCGCGACCGAGGCCGAGGTCGACCCGGCCGGGGAAGGCCGCCTCGAGGAGCGCGAACTGCTCGGCGACGACGAGCGGCGCGTGGTTGGGCAGCATGACCCCGCCCGAACCGACCCGGATGCGCTCGGTCGCGGCGGCCACCATCGCGGCGAGCACGGGCGGGTTGGTGGCGGCGACGGCGGGCATGTTGTGGTGCTCGGCCAACCAGTAGCGGCGGTATTCCTGCTCGTCGGCGACCCGGGCCAGCGCGCGGGTCGCGGCGAGCGCGTCGGCCGTCGTCTGGTCGGAGCGGACGGGGGCGAGATCGAGGACGGAGAGCGCGGGGGTGGTCACCCGAGGTGCAGCGGCGTGGGCACCGGTGCTATTCCGGTGCCTCTCGACCGGACCGTTCGGGGCGCTGGCCGAAGACGTGCCGGCGCACCCAGGCGTGCATCGCCACCGCCGCCGCGGCGCCGGCGTTGACCGAGCGGGTCGACCCGAACTGCGCGATGTGCAGCACGACGTCGCAGACCTGCTGCATCTGCGGGGTGAGGCCCGCCCCCTCCTGGCCGAACACGAGGACGCAGGCGTGGGGCAGGTCGTGGGTCTCGAGCGGGACCGACCCCGGCACGTTGTCGACCCCGACGAGCGGCAGCCGGCCGCCGTCCGGCCCGGCGGTCGCCGCCCAGGCGGCGAGCGCCGCGGCGTCGGGATGGTGCACCTCGTGCTGGTAGCGGTCGGTGACCATCGCGCCGCGGCGGTTCCAGCGGCGCTTCCCCACGACGTGGAAGGCGGCCACGTTCGTCGCGTTCGCGGTGCGCACGACCGAGCCGATGTTGAGGTCGTGCCGCCAGTTCTCGATCGCGACGTGCAGCGGGTGCCGACGGGTGTCGAGGTCGGCCACGACCGCCTCCAACCGCCAGTACCGGTACCGGTCGACGACGTTGCGCCGGTCCCCGTCACGGAGCAGGTCGGGGTCCCAGTGCTCGCCCTCCGGCCAGGGCCCCTCCCAGGGCCCGACACCGACCTCGCGCTCCTCCACGGCAGGGAGCGTACGGCCCGACGCACAGGCGACCCACAGCGCGCTGCGTCCCGGCCTCCCGGCCGCAGCACCTACCCTGAACCCGTGATGCACGCGCTCGGGCCGAACTGGATGGACCCCCAGTACCTCTTCGACACGTACGGGACGGCCTTCTTCTGGCTGTCGCTCGCCATCGTCTTCGTCGAGTGCGGGCTGTTCTTCCCGATCCTGCCCGGGGACACCCTCCTGTTCTCGGTCGGCATCTTCATCGCCACCGGCCAGCTGCACGACAACCTGCTCGTCGCGCTCGTCGCGCTCTTCGCCGCGGCGTTCGCCGGGAACGTCGTCGGCTACGAGATCGGCCGCGCGGTCGGCGCGCCGCTGCGCCATCACGACGGCCGGATCGTCAAACGGGTGTACTTCGACAAGACGGAGGACTTCTTCGCGAAGTACGGCGCCCGGGCGCTCGTCCTCGGCCGCTTCGTCCCCATCGTGCGGACCTACATCACCGTGGTCGCCGGCATCGGGCGCATGGAGCGGCGGCACTTCTTCACCTGGTCGGCCGTCGGCGCCTTCCTGTGGGTCGTCGTCGTCACCCTCGCCGGGTACTTCCTCGGCAACGTCGGCTTCGTCAAGGACCACCTCGAGCTGGTCATCCTGCTCATCGTCGTGCTCTCGGTGATCCCGATGGGCGTCGAGTACCTGCGCCACCGCCGTCAGCGGGGGATGTCGCGCGAGGAGACCGCCGAGGAGTCGGCCGACGTCGTCGAGGCCGTCGAGGACGCCGACCGCTCCTGACCCGGCCGGTGTGACGCAGCAGACGGCGGCGCCCGCCGGACGCGGCTCCACACTGGAGGGGGACGCCCTCCGTCCGCGTCCCCACGTCGGAAGGAGCGGCGATGGACAGGTTGGAGCAGCGGGTGGCCCTGGTGACCGGGGCGGCGAGCGGCATCGGGCGGGCCACCGCCCTGCGGCTGGCGCAGGAGGGAGCCCGGGTGGTCGTCACCGACATCGACGACGACGGGGGTCGGCAGACCGTCGAGCAGGTCGCGGCGGCAGGCGGTGAGGCCGTCTTCGTCCACCACGACGTCGCGAGCGAGGCCGACTGGGCCGCGGCCTGCGACGTCGCGCGGGAACGCTTCGGCCGGCTCGACGTGCTCGTGAACAACGCCGGGATGGGTGACCTCGCCCCGATCGAGGACACCACCCTCGAGGCGTGGGAGCGCACCGTGGCGATCGACCAGACGGGCGTCTTCCTCGGGATGCGCACCGCGGCGCCGCTGCTCAAGGCGTCCGGCCACGGGTCCGTCGTCAACATCAGCTCGATCTTCGGCACGAGCGGCGGCTTCGGCGGCTCGCCGGCCTACCACGCGGCCAAGGGCGCCGTGCGCACCCTGACCAAGAACGTCGCGCTGCACTGGGCGACGGAGGGCGTGCGCGTCAACTCCATCCACCCCGGCTTCATCGACACCCCGATCCTCGACCAGGCGCGGGGGACGGCGTTCGAGGAGGCGATGGTCGCGATGACCCCGATGGGTCGCCTCGGTCGCCCGGAGGAGGTCGCGGCGGCCGTGGCGTACCTCGCGAGCGACGACGCCTCGTTCGTCACGGGACTCGAGCTGTACGTCGACGGCGGCTACCTCGCCCGCTGACCCGGGCCGGCCGGCGGCTCGGCCGGGCGTCAGCCGAGGTCGATGAGCCCGCGGCGGTGCGCCTCGGTGACCGCGGCGGTGCGGTCCTGCACCCCGAGCTTCGCGAAGGCCCGCAGCAGGTGCGTCTTGACCGTCGCCTCGCCGATGAACAGCTCGCGCCCGACCTCCGCGTTCGACAGGCCGCGCGCGACGAGGCCGAGCACCTGCACCTCGCGCGTCGTGAGGTCGGGCCCGACAGGGGCGCGGAGCCGGTCGGCGAGCCGTGCGGCGACCGGTGGCGCGAGGACCGTCTCACCGCGGGCGGCCCGCCGGATGGCGTCCGTGAGGACCGACGTCGGCGCGTCCTTGAGCAGGTAGCCGCGGGCCCCGGCCTCGACCGCGCGGACGATGTCGGCGTCGGTGTCGTAGGTCGTGAGGACGAGCACCTGCGGTGCTGACGGCATCGAGCGCAGCCGGGCCGTCGCCTCGGCGCCGTCCATGACCGGCATCCGCAGGTCCATGAGGACGACGTCGGGCTCGAGGCGCGGCACGAGAGCGAGCGCCTCCGCGCCGTTGCCGGCCTCGCCGACGACGTCGAGGTCCTCCTCCTCGCCGAGGACGGCGACCATCCCGGCGCGGACGACGGGGTGGTCGTCGACGACGAGCAGCCGGATCACCGGGGCACCTCCAGGCGCAGGGTGGTGCCGGAGCCCGGCGCGCTCGTGAGCGCGACCTCGCCGCCCACCTCGGCGGCACGCGCCCGGACGCCGTCGAGGCCGAAGCCGCCGGGGTCGGCGGTGGGGTCGAAGCCGCGCCCGTCGTCGCACACGGTGAGGACGACCCGCTCCGGCTCGTAGGCGAGCCCGACCGCGACCCGGCCGGCCGCCGCGTGACGTCGGACGTTGGAGAGCGCCTCCTGCGCCGTGCGGAGCAGCACGACCTCGGCCACGCCGCCCAGCGGTGCGGGCTCGCCGTCGACCGAGACCTCGGTGCGCAGCCCGGTCTCGCTGCTCACGGCGTCGCCGAGCCGCTGCATCGCCTCGACGAGGGTGCGCGACTGGAGGTGGCCGGGGGTCAGCTCGGCGACGATGAGCCGGGCCTCGGCGAGGTTGTCGACCGCGGTGCGCTCGACGAGCGAGAGCCGCTCGCGGGCGGTCTCGACGTCGCCGCGGGCCAGCGCCGCGTCGGCCGCCCGGGTCAGGGTGACCACGCTCGTGAAGCCCTGGGCGAGGGTGTCGTGGATCTCGCGGCTGATCCGCTCGCGCTCGACCTGCACCCCGCGGTCGCGCTCGACCGCGGCGAGCCGGGCCTGGGTGGAACGCAGCTCGTCGATGGTCTCGGCGCGCGACTGCGCCTCCTGGACGATGCGGTTGATGAAGATGCCGAGGGCCATCGAGACCCCGAGCGAGATGAGCGAGGTGATGAGGATCGGACCGAGGGTCGTGCGGTCGAACCCGCTCTGGACGAAGCGGAGCGTGCCGAAGGCGGCGAGGGTGAGGAGCGTCCCGGACGCCGCGAGCCGCACCCGGAGCATGGCCCACATCTGCGGGTAGAGGACGAAGAAGAGCATCCACGACTCGGTGCCCGGGTCGACCCACTGCACGGCGAGGAGGGCCGACCACGCCACGAGCTGGTAGGTCAGGCCCGAGCCGTCGTCCTGGCGCAGCCCGCGCACGCCCACCGCGACGTAGGCCACCGCGATGACCCCGAGGAGCAGGAGCGTCGGCCAGCGGCCGAACGTGCCGGGGTCGTCGAGGAGGGACACGACGACCGCGGCCCCCCAGACGACGGCGAAGACGGCGTGCCAGAACGGTTCCTGGCGGCGCCACATCTCGACGAACTCGGCGCTGGACGTGCCGGGGTCCGTGGCACAGTCGGCGACCTCGCTCATGGGGTCATCCTGCCGTGCCCGGACCCCGCCCGGTCCCACGACCGCCTCAGACCGTCCCGCGCTTGAACCACTTGAACGTGGTGACGCAGAGGAGGAGGCCGCCGACCGCCCACGCGGCGAGGACGAGGAGGGTGCGACCGGTCTCCCACGAGTGCGCCATCTCGACCGAGGCCATCGAGTCCGGGTAGAAGACCGAGCGCATGCCCTGGGCGATCCACTTGAGCGGGAAGAGGCTCGCGACCTGCCGCAGCCACTCGGGCACCGAGTCCCAGCCGATGTAGACGCCGGAGATGAACTGCAGGACGAGCATCGGGCCGATGACGACCGCGCCGATCGAGCGCGCCGACGACAGCGACGAGTAGGCGATGCCGAGCACGGTGCCCGCGAAGACGCCGAGGGCGAAGACGGCGGCCAGCAGCAGCCAGCGGTCGGCCGTGGCGGGCAGGTCGACACCGAAGCCGAACCTCGCCACGAGGAGGAGGACGGCGAGCTGCAGGACCGAGCTCACCGCGACGAGGCCGACCTTGCCGAGGAAGTAGGCGACCGGCGGCATCGGGGTCGAGCGCAGCCGCTTGAGCGAGCCGTCGTCGCGCTCGGAGGCGACGGACATCGCCATCGTCTGGAAGCTCGTGAGGAGGACGCCGGCGGCGACCATGCCGGGGAGGAAGTAGTGGGCGGCGCTCATCCCCGCGCCGTTCTGGTCGAACTGGCTCGAGAAGATCACCGAGAAGAGGGACAGCAGGAGGATCGGGAAGAGGAACGAGAAGAAGACCGCCTCCTTCTCGCGGGAGTACATCTTCAGCTCGAGCGCGGTGCGGTCGAGACCGAGGGCGATGGCGTTCACGCGGGGACCTCCGTGCGCTCGTCGGTGACGTGGGGGGCGATGAGCCCGAGGTAGGTGTCCTCGAGCGAGGGGCGGGTGACGGTCAGCTCGGGGACCTCGCCCGGGAAACGGGCCGCGAGGGTGGCGACCTCGGCCGTCGGCGTCGCCGTGCGGACGCTGCGGCGGGTGCCGTCCTCCTCCCAGGAGACGGTGGCCTCCTGGGACTGCCGGCCGCCGAGGGCGGCGGGGGTGTCGAGCGCGAGCAGGCGTCCCGCGGCGATGACCCCGACCCGGTCGGCGAGCTGCTCGGCCTCGTCGAGGTAGTGCGTCGTCAGGAGGATGGTCGTCCCGTCGTGGGCGAGGGTGCGGATGAGCCCCCAGAAGTCGCGGCGGGCCTGCGGGTCGAAGCCGGTCGTCGGCTCGTCGAGGAAGAGCAGCTCGGGGCGGCCGACGATGCCGAGGGCGACGTCGAGCCGGCGACGCTGGCCGCCCGAGAGTCCGGCGATGCGGTCGTCGGCCTTCTCGGTGAGGCCCGTGGCCTCGAGGACCTCCTCGACGTCGCGTGGTGACGCGTAGCTCCGGGCGGTGCTGCGCAGGACCTCGCGCGGCGTCAGGAGGTCGAGGCCGCCGGCCGTCTGCAGGACGATGCCGATGCGGTCGCGCCAGGCGCGCGGCGAGCCGTGCGGGTCGGTGCCGAGGACCGCGACCTCGCCGCTGTCGCGGTCGCGGAAGCCCTCGAGGATCTCGACGGTCGTCGTCTTGCCGGCGCCGTTCGGGCCGAGGAGGGCGAACACCTCCCCGGTGCGGACGTCGAGGTCGAGGCCGTCGACGGCCCGGCGGTCCCCGTAGGTCTTGGTCAGCTCGCGGATGCGGATGGCGGTGTCGCTCATACCTCCAGCCTGCTCGGGTCGGGGGTGCCGCGGGACGCCCGAGCGGTTGACGTCACGTCCACCGACCGGTGGACGACCCAGGCGGCGACCGCCGCCACGAGCAGGGTGCCGACGCCCGCGACGAGGTACGCCGTGCGCGGTCCGGCCAGCGTCCCGATCGTGCCCCCCAGGACCAGCGCGAGCGCCCCGGCACCTCGGGAGAGCCCGCTGACCAGGGCGACGACGGCGCCGCGGTGGGTGGCGTCCAACTCGTCGAGCAGGAGCCCGAAGACGAGGGAGTTGACGACGCCGAGGAGCAGCCCGAGGCCCAGCCCGAGCACGAGGTAGGTGAGGTAGCCGGGCGCCATCGACTGGCCGGCCTGACCCAGCCCGATGAGGGCCATGGCCCCGAGGACAGCCCGCACCCGGGAGGTCCGGGTGGTCGCCGCCCCGGAGAGCACGGCGCCGACCACGGCCGCCCCACCGTGGACGGTCTCGGCGAGGCCGAACTGGGCCGCCGTCGCGCCGAGGACGTCACGGAGCAGGAACACCTCGACGGCGTTGACGGACTCCAGGGTGACCACGAGCGGGAGGAGCGCCAGGACGAGGACGCCGAGCACGGGGTCGCTCCGCAGCGCGGCCACCCCGTCCCGCGGGAGGAGGGTCGCGGTCCACCGGCGCGGGGGTGCGGAGGCGTCGCCGGCGGGGCGCTCACGGACGGCCCGGCGGAGGGTGGCCGCGGCGCCCGCGAGGACGAGGAAGGAGAGGGCGTCGAGCGCGAGCGCCGCCGACGGGCCGTGCCACTGGACGAGGACGCCGCCCAGTCCGGCGCCCGCCGGACCGGCGACCCCGCGCAGGGCCTGCTGCAGGGCGACCACCCGGCCGGCCGCCCCCGGCGGCACGAGGGTCGGGACGACGGCGGACCAGGCCGGGTTCCCGAGGGCGAACCCCGTCTGCAGGACGAGGACGAGGACGAGGGTCGCGGCCAGCCCGTCGACGACGGCCAGCCCGGCCGCGGCCCCGGCCTGCACGAGTGCGGTCACGACGAGCACCCGCCTCGGGTCGGCGCGGTCGGCGAGCGCGCCGGCCGGACCCATGGTCGCGACGACGGGCAGCGCGAAGGTGCCGAGGAGGAGGGCCACCGCCCACGGTCCCACCCCACCGGCGTGGACGCGGAGCAGGAGGGCCACCATCGCGGCCGAGTCGCCGGCCACGCTGACGGCGGCCGCGAGGAGGACCACCCGGACCGAGGGGACCCCCATCACCTCACGGTAGTTCTGAAGCATCTGTTTCATAGTTGTGAAGGTAGTGCTTCACAACTATCGCCGTCAACTACCATCCGGAGGCATGGCGACACCCAGGCCGAGCGAGCTGCGGATCACCGACCCCCGCGCGCTGCGCGCCCTGGCCCATCCGGCCCGGCAGCGGCTCATCACCGAGCTGTTCTCGGGTGAGGTGCTCACCGCCACCGAGGCGGCCCGGCTGTGCGGCCTCACGCCGTCGGCGATGAGCTACCACCTGCGGGCGCTGGAGAAGTGGGGCATCGTCGAGCGCGACGAGAGCGCGGACGGTCGGGAGCGCCCGTGGCGGGCGACGGCCGACGGCATCACGATCACCCCTGAGGCGCACCGAGGGGCCGGCACCGCGACCAGCCGGCTGTCCATCCACACGTGGTTCAGCGACCTCGAGGGCGACCTGGAGCGGCTGGCCGAGGCCGTCGGGGACGGCGAGGACCACGGCATGACCTCCCGGGGACGGGTGTGGCTCACCGACGCCGAGGAGCGGGAGATGCGAGACCGGATCATCGAGGTCGTGCGCGAGTACCGGGGTCGGACGCGCCACGAGCACCCCGAGGGCGCACGCGCCTGGAACGTCTACGCGCTCGTGCTCCCCGCGGAGCCGGCCGACGGCTGAGCGCCGGCGGTGTGGCAACGTCGTGGCCGGGGTAGGACCCGATCGACGCCCCCGTCCCGACCGTAGGGAGGACCCGTGCCCGGACACCCACGACCGGAGCCCGCCCTCGCCACGCTCTGCCACGACCCGTTCTTCGAGGACGGATGGCTCTACGAGCGCAAGCTCGACGGCATGCGGGTGCTCGCCGAGCGGCGCGGCGCGGGCACCACGCTCTGGTCGCGCAGCGGACGGGACGTGAGTGAGAGCTTTCCGGAGGTCGTCGAGGCGGTGACCGCCGCGACCGACGGGGACGTCGTGCTCGACGGTGAGGTGGTCGCCTTCGACGGGCCGCGGACCAGTTTCGAGCGGCTCCAGCCGCGCATCCACGCGCGCGGGGCGTCGGCGGCACGGGCGCGGGCGACGCCGGTGTTCTACTACGTCTTCGACGTCCTCTCGGTGGCGGGGGACGACGTCCGGCGCCGGCCGCTCACCGAGCGCAAGCGCCGGTTGCGGGCGGCGGTCCGTCCCGGTGGCGCCCTGCGGATGACGCCCCACCGGGTGCGCGCGGACGCGGCGGTGCTCGGCGACGCCTGCGCGCGCGGCTGGGAGGGGCTCATCGCCAAGCGCGCCGACTCGCGCTACGAGACCGGGCGGACCAAGGCCTGGCTGAAGTTCAAGTGCGAGGCCGGTCAGGAGCTGGTGGTCGTCGGGTGGACCGACCCCGAGGGCTCACGGTCCGGGCTCGGCGCACTGCTGCTCGGGTACCACGACCAGCCCGGTGGCGACGCGCTGGTGTACGCCGGCAAGGTCGGGACCGGGTTCTCGGAGACCGTGTTGCGCGACCTGCGCGAGCGGCTCGACGCGTTGGCGGTGGCGTCGTCACCGTGCACCCGCGGGAAGCTGCCGACGGCCGGGGTGCACTGGGTGCGTCCCGAGCTCGTCGCCCAGCTGGCCTTCACGGAGTGGACCTCGGCCGGGCAGCTGCGCCATCCGCGCTTCCTCGGGCTGCGCACCGACAAGGACCCCGCCGACGTGGTCCGGGAGGCGTGAGGATGGCCGACACCGTCAGCGTGCACGGCGTGGAGATCAGCCACCCCGACAAGGCGCTGTGGCCCGACGTCACGAAGGCGGACCTCGCGCGGTACTACGCCGAGGTCGCCGAGGCGATGCTTCCGCACCTGCGCGACCGGCCGATCAGCATGCAGCGCTTCCCCGACGGCATCGGGCGGCAGGGGTTCTACGAGAAGAAGCTGCCCGCGCACTTCCCGGAGTGGGTGGAGCACGTCACCGTGCCGACCGCGGACGGCGACCAGGAGCAGGTCGTCGTGTCCGACGCCCGAACGCTGGTGTACCTGGCCCAGCAGGCTTGTGTCACACCGCACCCGTGGCTCAGCCGGCGGTCTGCGCTGGACCGGCCGGACCTCCTCGTCGTCGACCTGGACCCGCAGACCGACGACCTCGCGCCGCTCCGTCGCGGCGCGCGCATCGTGGGCGAGCTGTTCGACGACGTCGGGCTCGTGCCGTTCCTGCGCACGACGGGGTCCCGGGGGTACCACGTGACGGCGCCGCTGCGACCGGAGGAGGGCTTCGACGAGGTGCGCGCGTTCGCCACCGACCTGGCCGACCTGCTGGCCGAGCGCGAACCGGGGCTGTTCACGCGGGCCGCCCGGACGGCCGACCGGGGTGAGCTCGTGTACCTCGACGTGCTGCGCAACGGGTACGGGCAGACCGTCGTCGCGCCGTGGGCCCCGCGTGCCCGGCCGGGCGCGCCGGTGTCGACCCCGATCGAGTGGGACGAGCTCTCGCGGGTTCGGCCGGACGGCGTCGACCTCGCCGGAGCCCGCCACCGGGTCGCCGACGGGCGCGACCCGTGGGCGGGGATGCGCCGCCGCGCCCGCGGCCTGGCCCGCCCGCGCGAACGCCTCGCCCGGCTCCGCGGCTGACCGGTGGGCCGGTCGGCCGGTGCGCCTCAGGCGGCGGCCAGGAGTGCCTCGAGGTGGCGTTCGAGGGGTGAGTCGGGTGCGTCGGGTG
>JACXUW010000509.1 GCA_014763705.1 Micrococcales bacterium
CGAGCACGTCCTGCGGACCGGCCACCGGTCGAACGCCGTCGTGGCGGCCGCCGCGGCCCGGGTGGTCGGGCACGTCGGTGTCGTCGGCGGCGGTGCCCACCGGTCGCCGACTCCGGCACCCGGCGACGGCTGCGTCGAGGCCCACCTCCTGCGCACCGGCGCCCAGGAGGCCGCATTCGTCGCCGGCACGCTCCGCGAGGCGCACCTGCTGCACGACCTGCCGTGGTCGCGGATGGCCGTCGTCGTCCGCGGGGGGTCGCGCACCGCCACCCTGCGCCGCGTGCTCCGCTCCGCCGGGGTCCCCGTCGACACCGCCACCGCCGAGCTCCCGGTCCGCGACGAGCCGGCCGTCCGGCCGTTGCTCGCCCTCCTGGGCTGCGCCCTCGACGTCGCCGCAGGCGCCGACGCCCTCGACCCCGAGGTCGTCGTCGACGTCCTCGGCTCACCGGTCGGAGGAGCCGACGCGGTGGCGCTGCGCCGCCTGCGCCGCTCGCTCCGGCGCCTCGAGCTCGACGCCGGAGGTGGGCGCCCGAGCGACCTGCTCCTCGCCGAGAGCGTGCTCACCCCGGCGGCCCTCGACCACGTCGGCCCCGAGGCGCGTGCGGCCCGGCGGGTGCACCGGGTCCTCGCGGCCGCCGTCGACGCCCTGCGGGACGGACGGGGCGTCGAGGAGGTGCTGTGGGCGATGTGGTCGGCGAGCGGCCTCGCCGAGCCGTGGCGCGAGACCGCCCTCGCCGGGGGCCCGGCCGGGCAGCGCGCCGACCGCGACCTCGACGCCGTCCTCGGCCTCTTCGACGCCGCGGCCCGCTACGTCGACCGGCTGCCCGGCGCCCGGCCCGCCGACTTCCTCGAGCACCTCCTCGGCCAGGACGTCGCGGGTGACACCCTCGCCGCGCGCGCGGCGCTGGGCGTTCAGCGCCGTCCGCACGAAGGTCAGGGCCGGCACGCCCGGAATCTCGATCGGATACTGGAACGACAGGAAGACGCCCTTGGCCGCCCGCTCGGCCGGGTCCAGCGCCAGCAGATCCTGGCCCGCCCATTCGACGGACCCTTCCGTCGCCTCATAGCCCGGCCGGCCCGACAGGGCGTAGCCGAGCGTCGACTTGCCCGCCCCGTTCGGCCCCATGATGGCGTGCACCTCGCCGGCGGGAACGTCGAGCATCAGCCCCTTGAGGATCGGCTTTTCGCCGACGGAAACGTGGAGGTTGTTGATCTTCAGCATTTTTTCTTCTTGTTTACCCGACCGAGCCTTCAAGGCTGATCGCCACCAGCTTCTGCGCTTCCACAGCGAATTCCATCGGCAGTTCCTGCAGCACGTCGCGGACGAAGCCGTTGACCAGCAGGGCCACCGCCTCCTCCTCCGACAGGCCGCGCTGCTGGGCGTAGAACAGCTGGTCGTCCGACAGGCGCGTCGTCGTCGCCTCGTGCTCCAGCTGGGCCGAGCCGTTGCGGGCCTCGATGTAGGGGATGGTGTGCGAGCCGCAGTCCTTGCCGATCAGCAGGCTGTCGCACTGGGTGAAGTTGCGCACGCCCGTCGCCTTGGGATGCACCGAGACCAGACCGCGATAGGTCGAGTCCGACTTGCCCGCCGACACCGCCTTGGCGATGATCCGCGACCTCGAATTCTTGCCCAGGTGGATCATCTTGGTGCCGGTGTCGGCCTGCTGATGTCCGTTGGTGATGGCGATGGAATAGAATTCGCCCGAGCTTTCCTCGCCCTTCAGAATGCAGGACGGATATTTCCAGGTGACGGCAGAACCCGTCTCGACCTGGGTCCATGAAACCTTGGACCGATCGCCCCGGCAGTCGGCGCGCTTGGTGACGAAGTTGTAGATGCCGCCCTTGCCCTCGGCGTCGCCGGGATACCAGTTCTGGACGGTCGAATACTTCACCTCGGCGTCGTCCAGCGCCACGATCTCGACCACCGCCGCGTGCAGCTGGTTCTCGTCGCGCATCGGGGCCGTGCAGCCCTCCAGATAGGAAACGTAGCTGCCCTTGTCGGCGATGATCAGCGTCCGCTCGAACTGGCCGGTCTGCGAGGCATTGATGCGAAAATAGGTCGACAGCTCCATCGGGCAGCGGACGCCCGGCGGGATGTAGACGAACGATCCGTCCGAAAAGACCGCGCTGTTCAGGGCCGCGAAATAGTTGTCCGAGACCGGCACCACCGATCCCAGATATTGCCGCACCAGATCAGGAT
>JACXUW010000510.1 GCA_014763705.1 Micrococcales bacterium
AGGCGACGACGACCCGGTGACCGTCCCGGGCGAGCAGCCGCGCCATGCCCCGCACGTGCGCCCCGACCCCTCCGGCACTCGTGCCCATCACGAGCAGCACCTTCATCCGGCATCCCCTCCCCGGCGCCGGGCCCGTCCCCGGTCGCGGATCTCCCCCATCATCCTCCGGTCACCGTAGAAGACCGCGAGCGCGCCGGAGAGGAGCGCGCCGAGCCCCGCGGCGACTCCCCAGAGGACCGCCTCGAGCAGCCCGTCGTAGGTCCGCCCGCGGGTCACGAGGTCGCCGACGACGACGGCGAGCGCCAGGGCCACGACGAGGGCGCCCGTGGTGCGGCCCAGGCCCCGGCTCACCTCCGGACCCCAGGCCCGGCGGACGAGGACGACGAGGAGCACGGCGGAGAGCGTCATCCCGAGGGTCGAGGAGACCCCGAGCCAGCGCAGTGTCGTGCTCGCCCCGCGGTCCTGGCCGACGACGACGAGCGGCACGAGGGCCGCGACGGCCCAGCCGAGCGAGACCGCGAGCGCCGCGTCGAGCGGGCGCCCGCGGACGTAGAGGGCCCGGGTGAGCAGCGCGGTGAGGCCGAAGCCGACGACGCCGGGCGCGTACGCCGTCAGCGCGGGGGCGAGGGCGGCGAGCGCCTCGGGGCTCGAGCCCTCGCTCCCCCGGCGGGCGTCGAGGAGGGTGAAGAACCCGCCGACGGCCGGCGCGGCGGCGAGGAGCACCCCGGCGGCGAGCCCGGTGAGGACGAGGACGGCCCGGACCGAGCGGGCGAGGGTGCGCGAGGAGTCGTCGCCGGCGCCGGTGCGCAGGGCGAGGGCGGGGAAGGCGCTCGTCGCGACCGGGACCGCGAGGACCGCGTACGGGAGGAGGTAGACGGCCTGGACGTACTGGTACACGGTGAACGCGCCACCGGTGCCGGAGTGCCGGGCCAGCCAGATGGTGACGACGACGGCCGTCTGCTGGGCGGCGAGCGCGAGGACCCCCGCACCGGCGAGGGCGCCGATCCGTTGCGCGTCGTCGCGCTCGAGCCGCAGCGCCGGCCGCCACCGCCATCCCGTCGCGAGGGCCGGCCCGAGCAGCGGCAGCGAGAGCACGACGACCCCGAGGGTCGTGCCCCAGCCGAGGACGGCGATGGCGCCGTCGCCGACCCGGGCCGGTGAGGTCTCCCCGCCGGTGAGGTGCCCGTACCAGAGGTAGGAGGTGAGGACGACGACGGAGGACAGGAGCGGGGCCAGGGCGGCCGCGAGGAACCGACGGTGCGCCTGGAGCAGCCCGGCGAGGATGATGCCGACGCCGTACAGGGGCACCTGGATGCTGAAGATGCGCAGCAGGGTCGTCGCGACGTCGTGACTGCCGGCCTCGTCGGCGCGCACGAGGCTGTCGGCGAGCACCGGTGCGACCACCCAGAGCAGGGCGGCGAGCGGGACGAGGACGACGAGCGCCCAGGTGAGCAGCACGGACGCGAGGCGGTCCGCGTGCTCGCGCTCTCCCGACCCGAGCCGGTGCGCGATGAGCGGGACCGCCACCGCGGCGAGCACCCCGCCGGCCGCGACCTCGTAGAGGACGTTGGGCAGGGCGTTGACGCTCTGGTAGACGTCGCCGACGCCCCCGGCGCGCACCGAGTCGGCGAAGACGAGGATGCGCGCGAACCCCGCGGCCCGCGCGACGATGGTCACGAGCGAGATGAGCCCGGCCGCCCCGGCGACACCGAGGGCTGCGCGCTGGCGGGTCATCGCGCCGGCCGGCCCCACGCGTCGAGCTCGCGCAGCCCCGGCGTGGACTCGATGACGGCGGTGAAGCTGACCTTCTCGGAGGCGAGCGTGGCCGCGACGAGCACGGCCAGGGCCAGGAGCCGTCCCCGGCGCCCGGCCCGCTGGACGAGTGCGGTGCCGACGAGCGCGCCGGCGGCGTTCGCGCCGGTGTCGCCGAGCATGGCCAGTCCGGCGAGGTCGGGGGCCAGCGTGCCGAGGGAGGCCCCGAGGGCGGCCGCCGCGCTCGTGGCCGACGCCGGTGACCCGCGACCGGCGAGGAGCGGGAGGGCGGCCAGGCCGGTGGCCTTGAGCGCGCGGCCGGGACGCAGGTCGAGGAGGTTGACGAGGTTCGCGGCGCCGGCCACGACGGCGCCCCCGACGAGCGTGTCCACGGGCCGCAGGTCGCCCCGTCGGCGGTCCGCGGAGGCGGCCGCGAGCAGCCCGGTG
>JACXUW010000511.1 GCA_014763705.1 Micrococcales bacterium
CGTCAACACCGACGACGGGCACGGCCACCCGCCGCTCACCCCCTGAGCCGTAGGTCCCGCCCGAGGATGGCACCGAGCCGCCCGACCTCCTCGTCGAGCGCCCCGGTGGGCAGCGGCGCGGCGTCGAGCCAGGTGACCTCGAGGTCGTCACCGCGCCGGCTCCAGGTGCCGCGGACCACCCCGCCCGCGACGACGAGGTTCGCCTTGCGGGTCACCACCTTGCGCCGGTCCGGCGGGACCACGGAGGTGTCCCTCGTCCCCGGTCCCATGACCCACTGGTCGTGGCCGGGCAGCAGCCGCACGGCCTCCGACGGCTCGGCCGCGAGCAGCGCCTCGAGGTCCTCGCGGAGCAGCCGCGACGGCGTCCCAGCGACGTCGACCGTGACGAGCCGGTCGGCGAGGCCGGCCAGCCAGCGCTCGACCCGCCGGCGGCCGGCGCTCAGGCCGTCGCCCAGCCAGTGGTGCACGTGCTCCGGCGTGGCCGGGCCGTAGGTGCGCAGGTAGGCCAGGACCGCACGCGGTCCGGCGTCCTCGAGATCGGGGACGCCCCGCCACCGCGGGTTGGTGTCGAGCCGCTGGAAGGTGGCCCGGCCCCCGCGCGGCGGCCCGAAGCACATGTCGCCCTGCCACGTCAGCGGCTTGACCAGCGTGCCGGCTCCCGCGGCGAACACCGGCGCGAGGTGGCGGTAGGCCGGGTCCCGCGTGACCACCTCACCGAGCTCGGTCACGGTGAGCGGCCCGGCGGTGAGGGCCTCGCGGACGGCGGCGCGGAAGTCCGGCCAGTCCTCCGGCGCCAGCCGATAGTGCTCGACCCAGCTCGGCAGCTCCCACTGGCGTCCGGCGGCCCGCAGCGCGAGGTAGATGCCACCGTCCTCCGCCGCGAGGTGGTGCACCGCACCCCGGAAGGCGAACACCCTGACCACCGTGCCCGCCTCGAGCGCCGCCGCCAGCTCGCCGGGACGCGAGCTGCGCCGCCGGGTGCGGACGGCGAGCTCGGCGCCCGCCTCGTCCATCGAGGGCACCGCCCCGAGGCGACGGACCACCCCGGCGACCGGCTCGCCGCCCACCGGGTCGAGCAGGTGCCGGGCGAGCCGGTGGGCGAGCGCCTGCTCGCGGGTGACCCGGACCTGCGTCGTCACGACCATGCGAGCGAGCCTGCCACCGGATGCGGACGGTCCGCGTCCGGCACGTGGCGTTCCCGACACGTCCGCAGGTCCGGTGCCCGTCGGGGTCGACACTGGAGCCGAGAGGAGCGCACGAGATGACGGCCGGTCGGCGCGCGGCGGGACTCGTGTCCCGGACGGCCCTGGTTGCCTGCGCCCTGCTGGCGGCCTGCACCCCGGGCGGCGACCCGGGCGTCCGCGTCCTGCCGGCCCACGACTACCGCCCGGGCCTGCAGGCCACCGCGCACCTGCCCGTCCGCACCGGACCGGCGCAGGTCGTCGTGCTCGTGCCCGGTGGCGGCTGGGTCTCGGCCGACCCCTCCGGTCTCGCCGGCCTCGCCGAGCACCTCGCGGCCGCCGGGGCGGTGGCGGTCCCCGTCGAGATCCGCGCCGCCCGCGACGGTGTCGTGTGGCCGACCCCCGTGGAGGACGTGCTGTGCGCGCTCGCCGACGCCGCCGTGACCAGCCGCGAGGCCGGGATCGAGCCGACGGCACTGGTCCTGCTGGGGCACTCCTCGGGCGCCCACCTGGCCGCGCTCGCGGCGCTGGCGCCGCACGACGTGCACCCCGTGTGCGCCGACCCCCTCGTCGTCCCCGACGCGCTCGTCGGGCTCGCCGGGCCGTACGACGTCCGGCAGGTCCCCGAGGCCGCGGTCGCACTGCTCGGCGTGCGGCCCGAGGAGGACCCGGCCCGGTGGGTCGCGGCGGACCCGCTGCTGCTCGCCGACCGGCGGCCGGACCTGCCGGTGCTGCTGGTCCACGGCGACGCCGACGACGTCGTCCCGCCGGCCCAGAGCCGCGCGTTCGACCTCGCGCTGCGCGCCGCCGGCCACCCCACCTCGCTCGTCGTGGTCCCCGGTGCCGGCCACGCGGACGCGTACTCGGCCGACGTCGTCGGCGACCTCGTGGCCGAGTGGGTCACCGCCCTCGGGCCGCGGCGCTGAGGCCCGGCAGGGCGATGCCGCAGGACGGCGGCCCGGGTCCGTCCACGACGACGTGCCGGTTTCGACGCGGCCGGTGACAACCGTACCACGAC
>JACXUW010000512.1 GCA_014763705.1 Micrococcales bacterium
CGCCGGCGGCCGCCGCGGCGACGACCGTCGCCCGGAGGGCGCTGCGGTGGCACGGCGGGGCGCCCGGGGCGAGCAGCGGCAGCGGCTCGGGGCCCGCGGCCGTGCGGGCCGGCACCTCGAGGTCGCGACCGAGGGCGAGGAGCGTGGTGCGCAGGTCCCCGGGCATCGACGGCGCCCCGGCGAGGGCGACCCGCAGCCGGCGCTCCTGGTCCGCGGCGTGACGGCACAGCTCGCACGCGACGAGGTGATGGTCCCACGCCGCGGCCCGGCGCTCGGGAAGGCGGTCGGCGACGTACTCGGAGAGCTCGTCGTCGAGGCAGCGGACGGAGGGCCGGCTCATACGGCTCCCGCGGCGGGACGGCGGACGATCGGGCCGCGGCGAGCGGGGACGGAGACCTCGGGGCGCGGCTTCGGGGCGCGGTGGGCGAGGGCCTCGCGCAGCTGGGCCCGGCCGCGGTGGATGCGCGAGCGGACCGTGCCGAGCTTGATGCCGAGGGTGGCCGCGACCTCCTCGTAGGACAGCCCCTCGATGTCGCAGAGGACGACCGCGGCCCGGAAGTCGGGCGAGAGCCCGTCGAGCGCCCGCTGCACGTCGTCGTCGAGGTGGGTGTCGTGGTAGGTCTGCTCGGGGCCCCGCTCGCGGCTCGGGAGGCGGGCCGCGGACTCCTCGGAGAGCGCGTCGAAGCGGATCCGCTGCTTGCGCCGCATCCGGTCGAGGAAGACGTTCGTCGTGATGCGGTGCAGCCAGCCCTCGAAGGTGCCCGGCTGGTAGGTGTGCAGCGAGCGGAACACCCGGACGAAGACGTCCTGGGTGAGGTCCTCGGCGTCGTGGACGTTGCCGGTCAGGCGGTAGGCCAGCCGGTACACCCGGGCGGAGTGCTGCTCGACGACCTCCTCCCACGTCGGCGGAACCCAGGCGCCCGCGCTCCCCCGCGCGGCGTCGTCGGTCGTCATCGGCTCGTCCCTCACCAGGCTGGTCATGTCACCCATCGATACGTGTCGGAACCGGGAATTGTTCCCGGAAAGCCTGAACGCCGGCTGGGAACCCGGTGGCGCGCCGACCCCCGCCGCGCGCACTAGGGTTGCCGCCATGAGCGGACTGAAGCCGGCCAGCTGGTCCTACGCCGAGGAGTTCGTGCCCGAGCCCGAGGTGGTCGAGGCCGCGCGCCGGCGCGGCGTCGAGCTCGGCGCGGCGTCCCCCGTGGGCACCGGCGCCGGCGCGGTGCTGCGCCTGCTCGCCGCCACGGTCGGGGCCCGGCACGTGCTCGAGGTCGGGACCGGGGCCGGCACCTCCGGCCTGTGGCTGCTGGCCGGGATGCCCGAGGACGGCGTGCTGACGACGATCGACGTCTCCGCCGAGCACCAGCGGCTCGCCCGGCAGGCGTACGCGGAGGCCGGCTACCCGCACCAGCGCACGCGCGTCATCACCGGGGCCGCGGCCGAGGTGCTGCCCCGGATGGCCGACGGCGGCTACGACATGGTCCACGTCGACGCCGACAAGGACACCTACCCCACCTACGTCGAGCACGCCGTCCGGCTGCTGCGCAGCGGCGGGGTCCTCGTCGTCGACAACATGCTCTGGCACGACCGGGTCGCCGACCCCGCCGCCCGCGACGACACGACGAGCACGCTGCGCGACCTCGGCAAGATGCTGCGCGACCACGACGACCTGGTCACCGCGCTGCTGCCGGTGAGCGACGGCGTCCTCGTCGCGGTGCGCCGCTGAGCGCGCCGCGCCCGCTCAGCTGACCGCCGGGCCGGCTCCCCGGCGGAAGCCGGCCGGCCCCTCGGCGATCGCGACGACCTCCCACTCCTCGATGGCGACCGGCGGCGTGCCGATGATCGCGCTGCCCGGCGAGGTGTCCGCGCCGGGCTCGAAGTCCTCGCGGAAGTGCTGGCGCTCCTGCTCGCTGTCGAAGACGTAGGTCCCCTCGAACCACTCGCCCTCGCGCATCCGCCACACCTTGAAGGCGAGGCCGTCGAGGAACATGAACCGCGCGATCGAGGTGCCGACGACGTACTCGCGCAGCTCCTCGGCGGCGCCCGCGGGCGCGTCCTCGAGTGACCAGCGCACCGTCAGCCCGTACCCGGCGTTCATCCATGTCCTCCTGCCGCCGACGGCGGCGATCTCGTGGTCGTGCCCGGCCGAACCCGGCCGGAGTCCCGACGGTAGGCGCCCGGGCCGCCGGCTGCCAC
>JACXUW010000064.1 GCA_014763705.1 Micrococcales bacterium
CAACAAGGGTTTCATTCAGCGCAAACTCCATAAACAGCGCCGCAAATTCGCCATCGCCCACCTGCTGCTCAAAAAACACGGCTGGCCGATCATCTTTGCGCAGCGCTACCTCTACGGGCTGCGCACGGTCATTCCCATGAGTATCGGGATCACCAAGTATTCGGCGAAAAAATTCGCCCTCATCAATCTGCTCAGCGCCTGGGCCTGGGCGGCCATTACCATCACCCCCGCCTACCTGCTGGGAGAACAGATTTTGCAGATGCTTGAATGGGCGAAAGCGCATTGGTACTACGCCCTTCCGCTGGCCGGGTTCTTCCTGGTCGCGGTCACCGTATGGTTCAAAAAAATCGAAACTAAAATGCTGGAGAAACAATATGCACGTCAAACTCGAATCTCTGCCGACTGACGCCGTCGACGCGGCGCTCAAAGTCACCCTGCTTACCCCGGAAGCTTTCGAAACCCACCCGAAAAAAGCGGTGCTCGAACAGGCCGGTTTCGAAGCCAAAGAGGGCCAGAGCTGCATGCTGCACGAAAGTGCCGAGCTCGTCGCCGCCGTCAAGGCCTATGAACCCGACGCCGTCCGCGACGCCGGCTGCCCGGTCGAGCGCGTGCTGCTCATCGGCGGCGCCGCGAAGTCCGCCGCGGTGCAGCGCATCGCCCCGGACCTCCTCGGGGCACCGGTGGCGGTGCCCGCGCCCGGTGAGTACGTGGCCGTCGGCGCCGCCCGGCAGGCGGCCTGGGCGCTGTCCGGCGCGGCGAGCGCCCCCGAGTGGGCGGTCGCGGTCGAGGCGACGTCCGAGCCCGTCGCGCCGGGTGCCGGGGCCGAGGCCCGCGAGCGCTACGCCGCCGCCCTCGCGACGACCTACCCGGGGGCCGCGGGCTGACCGCCTTCGGACGGGTCGGGCGCCGGTAGGTTGGCGGGATGACCGACGCAGCGCGCGAGCTCGACATCGTCCTCTTCGGCGCGACCGGGTTCGTCGGGCGGTTGACCGCCCACCACCTCGCCGAGCACGCCCCGGGCGAGGTCCGCATCGGGCTCGCCGGTCGCTCGCGCGAGCGCCTCGAGGAGGTCCGGCGCGACCTCGGGGAGCGCGCCGCCGACTGGCCGCTCGTCGTCCTCGACGCCCTCGACGAGGACGCCGTCGCCGACCTGGCCGCCCGCACCCGCGTCGTCGTCACGACCGTCGGACCGTACGCGAAGTTCGGGATGCCGCTCGCCGCGGCCTGCGCGGAGGCCGGGACCCACTACTGCGACCTCACGGGGGAGGTCCTCTTCGTCCACCGCAGCGTCGGGCGCAACCACGAGCCGGCGATGCTCTCCGGCGCCCGGGTGGTCCACGCCTGCGGATTCGACTCGATCCCCAGCGACCTCGGGGTGATGCTCTGCGCCGACGCCGCCCGCGCCGACGGCGCCGAGCTCGGCCGCACCCGGCTGGCCGTCCGCAGCATGAAGGGCGGCTTCAGCGGCGGCACCATCGACTCCGCCCGCACCCAGGCCCTCGAGATGCGCGCCGACCCCTCGACCCGTCGCATCGCCGCGGACCCGTGGGCGCTCGCCGAGGGGGGCCGTCCGCCACGGACCGGTGGAGCCGGGTCGCCGCGTCCGGGCGGCGTCGCCGGTGTCCTCGACCGGGCCGTCAAGGCCTCCCCGGTGCGACGCGACCCCGACAACGGGCACTTCACCGGTCCCTTCGTCATGGCTGCCTTCAACACCCGGATCGTGGCGCGATCGGCGTCACTCCTGCACTACGGCAAGGGGTTCCGCTACACCGAGTACTCCGACTACGGAGCCGGGGCGCGGGGCGCGGTCACGGCGTCCGTCGTCTCCGCGGGGCTGCTCGGCGCGGTCGCCGGAATGGCCTTCGGCCCCACCCGCGCGGTGCTCGACCGCGTGCTGCCCGCGCCCGGCGAGGGCCCGAGCGAGGAGGCGATGGCGAGCGGTCGCTTCCGGATGGAGGTCATCGCCGAGGCGAGCAACGGCGCCCGCTACCGCTCGGTCGTGGCCGCTCCCTACGACCCCGGCTACTCCGGCACCGCCGTGATGCTCGGCCAGGCGGCCCTCGCGCTCGCCGAGTCGGACGCCGGGCTGCCGGACGCCTCGGGCGTGCTGACGCCGGCGACCGGCATCGGCACACCGCTCGTCGAGCGGCTGCGCGCACACGGTTTCACCCTCGAGGTCGAGCGACTGCCCTGACGGTCAGCGGTCCCGGGTGATGGCCCGGGCGATGCGCTCGGCGTCGATCCGCAGCTCACGGAGCATCCCGGAGATCGGGTTCGTGTAGCCGGTGAACCACAGGCCCGGCGCGTTCGGTGACTGCTCGCGGCCGTGCGTGCGCGGCAGCCCACGGTCGCCGAGCACCCCGAGGTGGCCGACGAGCGGCTCGAGCCCGGCCCGGTAGCCGGTGGCGACGACGACGGCGTCCGGCGTGAGGCGGGTGCCGTCGGCGAGGACCACCTCGGCGCCGTCGAACGACTCGACCGCCGCGACCGGCTCGACCCGCCCGGCCCGGATGGCGGCCACGACGCCGACGTCCTGGACGGGGATGCGTCCCTCGAGCACGCGCGAGTAGAGGTCCTTGCCCGCGCGCGGCATCCCGTGCTCGGTGAGGTCGGGCTCCTGGACCGCGGCGAGCACGCCGGCGACGCGGTCGACGACCGGTGGCGGGAGCCGGCGAACGGCGATCCCGGTGGCCTGCGCCGGGACGCCGAAGCGGGTGCGGGACAGGATGTGCGGCGGGGTCCGCACCGACAGCCACACCCGGGTGGCCCCGTGCTCGGCGAGGTCGGTGGCCACCTCGGTGCCGGTGTTGCCGGTGCCGACGACGAGGACGTCTCGCCCGGCCCACCGGCGGCCGTTGCGGTAGTCGCGGGCGAGGACGACCTCGCCGGTGAAGCCGTCGAGGCCGGGCCACGAGGGTTCGACCGGGGTGTGGTTGTACCCGGTCGCGACGACGACGTGGCGGGCGGTGACGACGTCGCCACCGCCGAGCCGGACGGCCCAGCGCGCGGACCCGTCCGCCGCCCGGTCGACCCGCTCGACGGCCTCGCCGAAGCGGGTGCGGAGGCGGTGGTGCTCGGCGTACTCCTCGAGGTAGCGGACGACGTCGTCGCGCGCCACCCAGCGGCCGAAGCGCCGTGGGATCTGGTAGCCGGGCAGGTGCGACCAGCCGCGGGGGGTGTGCAGGTGGAGGCGGTCGTAGTGGTTGCGCCATGACTCGCCGACGCCGGACGCGCGCTCGACGACCAGTGGGTCGACCCCTCGCTCGCGCAGTGCGGCCGCGACCGCGAGCCCCCCGGGACCTGCCCCCACGACGACGACGTCCTCGACCCGCGACCCGGTGTCCACCACGTCCCGGAGACTACGCCCACGTCACACCCGTCCGGGCGGACAACGGACGAGATATCCACTACACTGCGTAGTAGTCCCTTCCGGCTCGTTCGAGGAGGCCGCCGTGACCGAGGCACCGATCAGCACCCTCTCCACCGACGACGCGTGGGAGCTGCTGCGCAGCAACGAGTTCGGCCGGCTGGCCTTCCACCTGGCCGACGAGGTGCACATCACCCCGATCAACTACGCCATCGACGCCAAGGACCGCATCGTCGTGCGCACCGCCGAGGGGAGCAAGCTGCTCGGGCTGACGATGAACGCCGACGTCGCCTTCGAGGTGGACGAGGTGGACGAGCACGAGGCGCGCAGCGTCGTCGTCCGCGGACGTGCCCGAGCCCTCGAGGGCCACGAGGCCGACGAGACCGAGGAGCTCCCGTTGCGGCCCTGGGTCGACACGGTCAAGCTCAACGTCGTCGCGATCACCGTCGACGAGGTGAGCGCCCGGCGGTTCTCGCTGACCCGGCCGTGGATGCACATGCGGCCCGAGCCCGACTGAGCCGCGACGCGCCCGGCGAGAATCCCGAGGAAGGGCGGAGGGCCGTGCTCAGCCGACCGGCGTGAGCGGCACCCCGCCGTCGAGCACCGCGAGCACGTTGTCGACGGCCAGGTCGGCCATCGCCGTGCGCGTCTCGACCGTGGCCGACCCGATGTGCGGCAGGAGCACGACGTCGTCGCGCCCGAGCAGGCCCGGGTGCACCCGCGGCTCGTCCTCGAACACGTCGAGCCCGGCCCCGGCGAGCCGCCCGGCCTCGAGCGCCGCCACCAGGGCCGCCTCGTCGACGACCGGCCCGCGCGCGGTGTTGACGAGGAAGGCGCTCGGCCTCATCCGGGCCAGCGCCCCGGCGTCGACGAGGTGCCGGGTCGCCGGCGAGAGCGGCACGTGGACGGAGACGACGTCGGACCGCTCGAGGAGCTCCTCGAACCCCACGACCTCGGCCTCCAGCTCGCCGACCACGTCCGCGGACGGGCGGGAGCGCCCGGACAGCAGCACCGTCATCCCGAAGGCCCGTGCCCGACGCGCCGTCGCCAACCCGATCGCCCCCGGGCCGAGGATGCCGATCGCCTTCCCCTGCACCGAGGTCCCGAGCAGGTGGAACAGCCCGAACTCCCAAGGCGCGCCACCGCGCACCTCGCGCTCGGCCTCCGCGAGCCGGCGCGTCACCATGAGGACGAGCGCGAACGCGATGTCCGCCGTGGCGTCGGTGAGCACCCCCGGGGTGTTCGTCACGAGCACCCCCCGCGACCGGCAGGCCTCGACGTCGACGTTGTCGTAGCCGACCGCGACGTTCGCCACGACCTTCAGCGACGGGCCGGCGGCGTCGAGGAAGGCGGTATCGACCCGGTGCCCGAGGGTGACGACGACCGCCTCGGCGCCGGCCAGCAGCACCGGCAGCTCGGCCGGCGGGACCGGCGCGTCGTCGTCCCGGTATCGCACCTCGTGCACCTCCCGGAGCCGTTCGACGGCGTTCCCGGGCAGCCTGCTCGTGACGACGACGCCCGCCACGTCACATGATCTTCCGCACGACCGGCAGCGGCAGGTGGCGCATCGCCTTGCCGACCGGCACCCAGGGCCACGGTGGCACGAGCGCGTGCGCCTTCTCCTTCTCGATCGCGTCGACCATCGCCGCGACCCCCGGCACCGTGTCGACGATGAACGGCGTGTGCGAGACCCGCTCGTTCATCTCGGAACGGATGTAGCCGGGGTAGATGACCGAGACGCGGATGTCGAGGTCGGGCTCGCCGAGCATCTCGTTGCGGATGCCCTCGGCGAGCGCGGCGACGCCGGCCTTGGTCGCCGCGTACGTCGTCACCGTCTTGCGCATCCCGCGCATGGCCGAGACCGAGGAGATCATCACGAGGTGCCCGCGCCTCTGGTCGCGGAAGATCTCCATCGCGGCCTCGGTCTGGGCGAGGGCGGCGACGAAGTTGACCATCGCGGTCTGCCGGTTGGCGTCGTAGCGGCCGGTGCCGAGCGGGGCGCCCTTCCCGAGCCCGGCGTTGACGACGACGCGGTCGATGGTGCCGAAGGCCTCCCGGAAGGAGCGGAAGGTCTCGAACACGGCGTCGTCGTCGGTGACGTCGAGCGCTCGGACCTCGACGCGGCGGCCGGTGCGCTCGACGATCTCGTCGCGCAGCTCCTCGAGCCGGTCGAGCCGCCGGGCGGCGAGCCCGAGGTCCCACCCGCGGGCGGCGAGCTGGCGGGCCATCTCGGCGCCGAGCCCCGAGCTGGCTCCGGTGATGATCGTCGTGGGCACGAGGGGTCCTTCCGATGGGGGTCAGGCGCGGTCGGCGAGGAGCCGGGTGCACCGCTGGTCGAGGTGGGCGACGACGTCCCGGAAGGCGCCGTACGCGGGGTTCGTGGTCTGGCCGTGGTGGAAGCGGTAGTAGATCTGCTGGGCGATGACGGCGAGCCGGAAGAGACCGAACACCTCGTAGAACAGGAGGTCGCGCGGGCTCACCTCGACGCCGCGGGCCGCGCAGTAGCGCGCGACCAGCTCGTCCCGGGTCAGCATGCCCGGGGTGTGCGTCGGCTGCAGCCGGAGCGCCACGAAGGTCGGGTCGTCGTCGGCCTGCACCCAGTAGGCGAGGGAGGAGCCGAGGTCCATCAGCGGGTCGCCGACCGTGGCGAGCTCCCAGTCGAGGACGCCCACGACCCGCGTGGCGTCGTGGGGGTCGAGGACGAGGTTGTCGAAGCGGAAGTCGTTGTGGATGAGGACGTGCGGACGGTCCGGGGGTCGGTGCGCCTCGAGCCAGGCCATCGTCGCCTCGTGGTCGGGGACGTCGGGGGTGTGTGCCCGCCGCATCCGGCCGGCCCAGCCGCCGACCTGGCGCTCGACGTACCCATCACCGCGGTCGAGGGCGCGCAGCCCCGCGGCGTCGACGTCGACGTCGTGCAGGGCGACGAGGACGTCGACCGCGTTCTCGCACAACGTGCGCACGCCCTCGGCGTCGAGCCCGAGCGACTCCGGGACGTCCTTGCGGAGGATGGTCCCGGGGATGCGCTCCATGACGTAGAACTCGGAGCCGATGACCGACTCGTCACCGCAGTACCCGACCATCGTCGGGACGAGCGGGAAGGCCGTGGCGAGCCCGGCCTGGAGGTCGTGCTCGCGACGCATGTCGTGGGCCCCCTTGGCCTTGGTGCCGCCCGGCGGGCGTCGGAGCACGAGGTCGCGACCCGGCCAGCGCACCAGGTAGGTGAGGTTGCTCGCCCCGCCGGCGAACTGCCGCACCTCGGGCTCGCCGTCGAGGCCCTTTGCGTCGGAGGCGTTCTCGCGCAGCCACGCCGACGCGGCGACGACGTCGAAGGCGTCCTCGTCGCGGACGGCGGACGCCCCGGGGACCTCGCTCACGGCAGGTACTCCCCGGGGTCGGCACCCGCCTTGCGCGCGAGGCGCTTCGCCTGCGCGACCATCATCCGGTCGTAGAGCGGCCGGACGAACCGCTTGCCGTAGTACGCCTGCTTGCCCATCCGGTCGGTGAGGATGACCCGCTTGCGGGCGTCGATGCCGGCCAGGACGACCTTCGCGATGTCGGCGGCGTCGACCGAGGCCTTGGTGATGAGCCGGATGCCGGCCTCCTGCATCGCGGTGTCCTTGCCGGCGAACGACTCGTGGAGGTTGGTGCGGAAGAAGGCCGGGCAGACGACCGAGACGTCGATGCCCCACGGGCCGAGCTCGAAACCCAAGGTCTCCGAGAGGGCCACGACGCCGGCCTTGGTCGCGTTGTAGCTCGACATCCCCGGGCCGTGGACCAGTCCGGCGAGCGAGGCGACGTTGACGATGTGGCCGGCACGCTGCTCCTTGAGCAGCGGCGTGACCGTGTGGCAGCCGCGGGCGACGCCGAGCAGGTTGATCGAGACGACGCGCTCCCAGTCGGCCATCGCCTCGACGTCGATGCGGCCGCCGGTGGCGATGCCGGCGTTGTTGACGAGGAGGTCGAGGCCGCCCCACTCCTCGCGGACCCAGGCGAGCGCGGCGTCCCAGTCCTGCTGGCTGCGCACGTCCAGCCGGCGGTACTCGGCGCCGGCCGGCACGGAGTCGGGCCGGTCGTCGGCGAGGTCGACGGCGAGCACCCGGTCACCGCGGGCGACGAGCAGCTCGACGAGGGCGCGGCCGAGCCCCGAGGCCCCGCCGGTGACGAGGGCGCGGCGGCTCATCGGCCGGCCTCCTGCGCGCGGGCGGCGTAGGGCCGCAGGAGGTGCCGGGCCACCACCCCCAGGTGCACCTCGTCGGGACCGTCGGCCAGCCGGAGGCTGCGCGCCCCGGCGTACGCGGCGGCGAGCGGGAAGTCCTCGCTCATCCCGGCGCCGCCGTGGAGCTGGATGGCGAGGTCGATGACGTCGCAGGCCATCTGCGGCACTGCGGCCTTGATCTCGCTCACCTCCGAGAGCGCTCCCTCGATACCCACGGTGTCGAGCTTCCACGCCGCGTGGAGCACGAGCAACCTGGCCTGGTTGATCGCGATCCGGGCCCGGGCCAGCCGTTCCCGGTTCCCGCCGAGGTTGGCGATCGGCTTGCCGAAGGCCACGCGCGTCGTCGAGCGCTCGCAGGCCAGCTCCAGGGCCTTCTCGGCGAGCCCGACGAGCCGCATGCAGTGGTGCACGCGCCCCGGGCCGAGCCGGCCCTGGGCGATCTCGAACGCGCGCCCCGGGCCGAGCAGGACGTTGCCGGCCGGGACGCGGACGCCGTCGAGCGACACCTCGCCGTGGCCCAGCGGCTCGTCGTACTGCCCGAGGGCGGTGAGCATCCGCTCGACAGTGACGCCCGGGGCATCCATCGGGACGAGGACCATCGAGTGCTGGCGGTGCCGGTGGGCCTCGGGGTCGGTGAGCCCCATGAAGATGCCGACACGGCTGTCCGGGTGCCCCGCACCGGTGCTCCACCACTTGCGGCCGTCGAGGACGACCTCGTCGCCGTCGAGCCGGGCGGTCGCGGCCATCGTCGTGGCGTCCGAGCTCGCGACCCCCGGCTCGGTCATGAGGAACACGCTGCGGATGCGCCCGTCGAGGAGCGGGACGAGCCACTCCTCCTGCTGCTCGGGCGTGCCGTAGCGCAGGAGGACCTCCATGTTGCCGGTGTCCGGGGCGTTGCAGTTGAGGACGAGCGGCGCGAGGGTCGAGCGACCGGTCTGCTCGGCGACGCTCGCGTAGTCGACGTTGGTCAGTCCGGTGCCGCCGTCGGTGCCGAAGCGGCCGGCCCACTCGTCACCCTCGCCCGCCGGCAGGAAGAGGTTCCAGAGACCCTGGTCGCGGGCGCTGCGCTTGAGCGCCTCGACCTCGGCGGTGGGCGGCCAGGCGTCCTCGCCGCGGGCCCGGCGGACGGCGACGTCGGCGAGGAGCCGCTCCTCGACCGGGGCCACCTCGGTGTCGACGAAGGCGCGGACGCGGGCGGCGAGGTCGGCGGCGCGGGCGGACGGGGCGAAGTCCATGTCCTTGACCCTAACCCTCTGTTGAGCAATGCTCAATAGCGTGGGAACGGCGGCACGGGTGCGGATGACCCCGCAGGAGCGGCGCCGGCAGCTCGTCGGCATCGGGCTGCGGATGTTCGTCGAGCGACCGGTGGGGGACCTCTCCGTCGACGAGGTGGCGGCCGCCGCCGGCGTCTCGCGCGGGCTGCTCTTCCACTACTTCCCCACCAAGACCGACTACCACCGCGCGGTCGTCGCGGCGGCCGGTCGCCGGGTGCGGCGCAACGTGGCTCCCGACGACGGTGTCGTCGGCGAGGCGGCGGTCCGGCAGGTCGTCGAGCGGTTCCTCGACCAGGTGGAGCGGCGGCGCGAGTGGTACGTCGCGCTGGTCCGGGGGCGGACCGAGCTGTCCCGGGCCGCCCCGGACGACCCGATGGAGACGGTGACCGAGTTCGTCGCCGACCTCGCCTGTCGCGAGCTCGCGCTGCCCGCGTCCGCCCGACCCGCCGCGCGGGGATGGGTCGCCTACCTCGAGGATCGCGCGCTCCAGTGGTCGGCGCTGCCGGAGCGGGAACGGTCGGCGGGGCGCGACGACCTCGTGGCGCACTGCGTCAGCGCCCTCGCGGTCCTGACCGCGACGGACGAGATACGGGGTGGGGTATCGTGAGCGGATGCTCGCCGCCCTCCGCCTCTGGTCAGCCCGGCAGTGGTGGTCCGCCGGCGCCGCCGCGGTGACGACGGCCGTCGTCATCGCCGTCCCCACCGCCATGGTGCCGACGCCGGTCTTCGACCGCGCCGTCCCGACCACCTGGTGGGCGTGGCCCGCCCTCGTCGCCACCTCGGTGCTCGGCGGCCTCCTCGTCGCGACCTACGTGCGTCGGCCGGACGGTCCGCGCGCCGAGCGCCTCGACCGTCGCGGCACCGCCGGCGGGCTGCTCACGTTCTTCGCCGTGGGGTGCCCGGTGTGCAACAAGGTGGCCCTCCTCGCGCTCGGCTACACGGGGGCCCTGCAGTGGTTCGCGCCGGTCCAGCCCGTCCTCGCGGTGGGTGGGGTGGCCCTCCTCGGATGGGCCCTGCGCGCTCGGCTGCGCGGCCAGCTCGCGTGTCCCGTGGTGCCCCCGGCTGGACCGACGGCGGTCCGAGAACCGCTCAGCCGGCCTTCTCGAGGGTGACCGGGACGCCGTTGAGGACCGCGTTGCCGCTCAGCGGGTCGACGACCGCCGGGTCGGTGACGTCGTTGACGGATGCCCCGGGCAGCGTCGTCGCGGTCCGCATCCGGACCCCGTCGCGCGCGTGCCCGTAGCCGTGCGGCAGCGACACGACGCCCCGCATCACGTCCTCGCTCACCGCGACCTCCACCTCGAGCTCGCCCGCGGCCGACCGTAGTCGGACGCGGTCGCCGTCCGACACCCCGCGCGCGGCGAGGTCGTCCGGATGGGCCAGCAGCGCGTGCCGGGGGCGTCCCTTCGTGAGGACGCCGGCGTTGTGCAGCCACGAGTTGTTGTCGCGCTGGTGGCGGCGCCCGACGAGCAGCAGCTCACCCTCGGGCCGGTCCACCGAGAACGCCTCCAGCACGGTGGGCAGCGCGTCGAGGACGAGTGGTGTCGCGAGGTGGATGCGCCGGTCCGCCGTGCGCAGGCGGCCCGGGAGCCGGGGGCGCAGGGGGCCGAGGTCGAGCCCGCCGGGGCCGGCCGCGAGGAGCTTCCGGACCGAGAGACCGGCCCCGCCGGTGCGCAGCAGGAGGTCGAGCTGGCGGGTCGGCGAGGTGCGCAGGCGTGCCTCGAGGGCGAGTGCGGCCCGGGAGAGCCGGCGCCGCGTCGAGGTTCCGCGGGCCTGCAGGTACGCGAGCCCGAGGTCGCGCGCGATCTCCCAGTCGTGCCGGCCGCCGGGGTCCTTGGGGAGCAGGGCCGGCGAGAAGCGGGCCGTGTCGCGCACGGCGAGCAGGTGGAAGACGAGGTCGTAGTGGTCGCGCTCCAGCGGGCCGGTCGGCGGGAGGACGACGTCGGCGTGGCGGGTCGTCTCGTTGAGGTAGAGGTCGACGCAGACGAGGGCGTCGAGGTCGCGGAGCGCAGCGTCGAGCCGGTGGCCGCCGGGCGTGGACGACACCGGGTTGCCGGCGATGGTGAGGAGTGCCCGCACCTGCCCCTCCCCCGGTGTCGTCATCTCCTCGGCCAGCGCGGAGACCGGCAGCTCGCCGCCGAAACCGGGCAGGCCGCGCACCCGGGACCGCCTGCGGGAGAAGCCACCCGGCCCTAGGACCCCGCGGCCGACGAGGTCGACGGCCGGGGTCGTGAGCATCGTCCCGCCCGGCCGGTCGAGGTTGCCGGTGAGGATGTTCAGCAGTTGCGTGGCCCACTGGCAGACGACGCCGTGCGCCTGGGTCGAGGCCCCCATCCGGGCGTGCACGGCGGCGGAGGAGGCGTCCAGGAGGGCGGTCGCGAGCGCGCGGACGGCGTCGGCCGGCATCCCGCTCGCCCGCTCGGCGACCTCGGGGGTGAACGGCTCGACGGCCGTCCGCACCGCCTCGACGCCGTCGACGTAGGCCGCGGGCGCTGCCTGACCGGAGGCGAGGACCTCGCGGACGAGCGCGAGGAGCACGGTGGCGTCCGACCCCGGACGGACGAAGTGGTGCTCGTCGGCGACCTTGGCGGTCTCCGTGCGGCGCGGGTCGAGGACGACGAGTCGTCCTCCGCGGGAGGCCAGCTCGCGTCGACGTCCCGGGAAGTCGGGCACGGTCCAGAGCGAGCCGTTCGAGGCCATCGGGTTGTGGCCGACGAGGACGAGGAGGTCGGTGCGGTCGATGTCGGGGACCGGGAGGAGGAACTGGTGGCCGTAGAGGGCGTGCGCCACGACATGGTGCGGCAGCTGGTCGACCGAGGTGGCGGAGTACCGGTTCCTCGTGCGGAGCAGCCGGACGAGCGACGGGTGGTGGGTCAGCGCCCCGAGGCTGTGCACGTTGGGGTTCCCGAGGTACACGGCGAGGGCGTCGTCGCCGTGCTCGCGCTGCACGCCGGCCATCAGCTCGGCGGCCCGGCGGATCGCGACGTCCCACGTCGCCTCGTGCAGCTCGCCGTCGGTACCGCGGACCAGCGGGCGGCGCAGCCGGTCGGGGTCGTCCTGGATCTCGGGGAGCGCGAAGGCCTTGGGGCACAGGTGTCCCCGGGAGAGCGGGTCGGCCT
>JACXUW010000513.1 GCA_014763705.1 Micrococcales bacterium
CTGGTATCCGGCGCCACGATCACCAGCCCCAGCTCGGCGGCCAGGCGCTGCGCCCCGGCCTTCTGCATGAAGTTCTCGTCGGTGCAGGTCAGCCCGCTCAGCCAGTACAGCACCGGCAGCCTGCCGCCCTGCTCGGCCTGCGGGTCGAGCAGACCGGGGGCGAGGCGCCCCCGGGGCGCGGGGTCCGGGCACGGGACGGGCGCGAGGTCCAGGTCGTCCTGCGCCCCGACACCGGGGCCTGGACCGGGCCGCCGGTGGACGTGCGGCCCTGGCGCTACCGCCCGCTGCCCGCGAGGGTGGCCCGCTCCGCGGTGGTGCCGCCGGCCCCGGACGACCCGCGCGGATGGCTCGTCGGGCTCGCGGGGGCGACCGCAGCCCCCTGGGCGTGGGTGCCCGACCGTGACGGGCGGCGGCTCCTCGTGACCGGGGCGCACGGGTCGGGTCGCTCCGGCCTGCTGCGGACCGTGGCGCGCTCGGCCGCGTCGAGAGGCCACCCGGTCGCCCTCGTCCGGCCGACCGCCTCGGGACCGGCCCGCCCCGGGGCCAAGCACCCCCTTGCTGAGGTCCCCGGGGCGGAAGTCCCCGGAGTGGAGGTGCTCGGGCCCGGCGACGCCGAACACCTCGTCCGGCTGCGGAGGGAGCACCCCCACCTGCTCGTCCTCGTCGACGACGTGCACCGGCTCGACGACGCCCCGGTCCGGCCGGTCCTCGAGGAGGTCGCCGAGCTGGTGGACCGCGACGCCGGCGCCGTCGTGGTCACCGTGCCGGCCGCCGTCCTCTCCGCGCGGTTCCGCGGGCTCGACGCCGCCCTGGCTCGCGACGGGCGTGGGGTGCTGCTCCGACCGGCCCCCGACGACGCGCCCCTCCTCGGGCTGCCGCGCTCCGCGCTCGAACCGTTCCTCGGCGGCCCGCCGGGTCGTGGCGTCCTCGTCCTGGACGGCACGGTGACGCCGCTGCAGGTCGCGCACGACCCGGCCGACGGGGTCACTCCGGGTCGTCGAACTCCACGTCCGGAACCCGTGCCGTGAACGCCGCGCCGAGGGTGACGAGGGCGAGCCCGGTGACGAGCCAGCCGAGGCCCGTCCGGCCGGCCTGGAAGAGGCTGACCCCGACGGGGAGGAGCAGCAGGTCCCACACGATCGTCGGGGTGCGGGGCCAGCGCCGGTCCCCGAGCCAGCCGCGGGCCAGCGCCGCGAGGCCGGCCGCCCCGAGCAGGATGGTCAGCGCCGACATCACGACGCGGGTGGCGTCGCTGCCCTCGCCGACGGCGAGCTCGTAGAGGTAGAAGGCCGCGAACCCCAGCAGGGCCAGCGCCTGGAGTCCGCACAGCGCCGCCGCGAGCCGACGCGGACCCCGGGCACCCTGCGACGCGAGGTCGGCGGGCGCGCCGCTCGGGGACGGCTCGACGGGCTCGGCGGGGGGCACGGACGGCAGCCTAGGCGAGCCGGCGCAGGACCCGCCGCGCGGGCCGGGAACACGGCGCAGGTGCCGGCCGTTCCCCTTCGGAGAGCACCGTCACAGGTGGAGGTCCGCGGAACGCCGCCGTACCGGCCTAGCCACGATTGGGAGCGTCACGGTAGGGTAACGCCACGGACGTCTGCGTGTAACGCGTCCGACGTCGGGCTGCAAGGGCGCATCCCACCCGCACGACGAACCCCGCAGCCCACCCCTCCTGCTGGTGCTCGAACGACTTCCTGCTGTACCCCGACCAAGGAGCCCCATTCCATGGACTGGCGCGACCGCGCTGCCTGCCTCGACGAGGACCCCGAGCTGTTCTTCCCCATCGGGAACACCGGCCCGGCGATCGCTCAGATCGAGGAGGCGAAGGCCGTCTGCCGACGCTGCGAGGTCATGGACACCTGCCTCAAGTGGGCCATCGAGTCCGGGCAGGACGCCGGCGTCTGGGGCGGCATGTCCGAGGACGAGCGCCGCGCGCTCAAGCGCCGGAACGCCCGCGCCCGCCGCGCCGGCTGAGCCTCCGGTCCGCGCCGCACCACCGCGGCAGCACCCCTAGCGACCGCCGAGCGGGCGCAGCTTCGCGACGACCTCCACCCTCGTGCCGTGCGGCTCGGCGTTCTCCCACCGGATCCGGCCGCGCAGGTCCTGCACGAACGAGGTGACGATCCGCGTCCCGAGTCCCGCGAGCCCGGGCCGGAAGCCCGCCGGCAGCCCCACCCCGTCGTCCGACAC
>JACXUW010000065.1 GCA_014763705.1 Micrococcales bacterium
GGCGCGGTGCTGGGCCTCGTCGGCGACGAGGCGGTCGAAGGCCATGACGCCGCGGGCGGACGGCTCGACGTCGCTGGCGCCGGGGCAGTCGCCCCGGACCAGGAGGTCCTCGCCGGGCAGGCCGAGCATCCCGAGGACGGTGACGAGTACGTCGAGGGGCTCGCCGTCGCCGGAGCGCAGGACACCCGCGACGTCGTCGACGCGGCCGGCTCCGCCGGCGGCCGCCGCGAGGCGCGGGAGCCCGAGCCGCGGCAGGGACGGCGTCTCGACGACGCCGGCCCGCGGCTGCCAGACGAGCCAGTGCTGGGCGTGCCGGACCCCGGACGGCTGGAGGGTGATGACCGCGCGACCGCCGACGTCGAAGAACCCGATGGCCGGGCGGCCGCCTCGGGGCACCGGCCGGGCGGCGAGGACCTCGAGACCGACGTCGTACGGCGCCGCGCTGCGGGCGAGGTCCTCGGCCACCGTGACACCCGTCCAGCGGCCGAGGGGCGCCATCGTCGCCGCGACGAGCCCGCGGCGCAGCCACCGGCCGACCGCCGTGGGTGACCGGCGCACGAGGAGCAGGCCGTGCCCCGTGCCCGAGCGCGCGTCGCCGGCCACGGGGTTAGAGCGCGCCCTTCGCGCTCGGGACGCCCTCGACGCGCGGGTCGCGGGCGACCGCGGCGCGCAGCGCGCGGGCCAGCGCCTTGAACTGGGCCTCGACGACGTGGTGCGGGTCGCGGCCGGAGAGGACGCGGACGTGGAGGGCGACCTGCGCGTGGAAGGCGAAGGACTCGAGGACGTGCCGCGTCAGGGACCCGACGTAGTGCCCGCCGATGACGACGTACTGCTGGCCCTCCGGCTCGCCCTCGTGGACGACGTACGGACGGCCCGCGACGTCGACGACGGCCTGGACCAGGGCCTCGTCGAGCGGGACGGTGGCGTCGCCGAAGCGGGCGATGCCGCGCTTGTCGCCGAGCGCCTCGCGGACCGCCTGGCCGAGGACGATCGCGACGTCCTCGACCGTGTGGTGGGCGTCGACGTCGGTGTCGCCGTCGGCGGAGACCGTGAGGTCGACGAGCGAGTGCTTCGCGAGCGAGAGGAGCATGTGGTCGTAGAACGGCACCCCGGTGCTCACCTCGCCGCGGCCGGTGCCGTCGAGGTCGACGCTCACCTCGACGGTGCTCTCGGACGTGGCCCGGCGCACCGTGGCGGTGCGGTGGGTCGGCGCGGTGCTCACGAGGCTGCTCCAGCGTGGGTGGGGACGAGGGCGGCGAGGGCGTCGAGGAAGGCCGTGGTCTCCTCGGGTGTCCCCGCCGTGACACGAAGATAGTGCGGAATGCCGACGTCACGGACGAGGACGCCCCGCTCGAGCAGCGCCTGCCACGTCGCGTGGCTGTCGGCCAGGCCCCCGAAGAGGACGAAGTTGGCGTCGCTCGGGACCGGCTCCAGGCCCATCCGGGTGAGCGCGTCGACGATGCGGTCGCGCTGCTCCTTGACGACGCCGACGGTCTCGAGCATGAGGTCGGCGTGGGCGAGGGCGGCCCGGGCCACCGCCTGCGTCGGCGTCGAGAGGTGGTAGGGCATCCGGACGAGGCGCAGCGCGTCGACGAGCGCCGGGTCGGCGGCGAGGTAGCCGAGGCGGCCCCCGGCGAGCGCGAAGGCCTTGCTCATCGTGCGCGTGACGACGAGCCGCGGCCGGCCGGCGAGCAGGGTCAGGGCCGAGGGCGTGCCGGGCCGCGCGAACTCGGCGTAGGCCTCGTCGACGACGACGAGCCCCGCGGAGGCGTCGTGGACGGCCTCGACGACGTCGAGCCCGAGCGCGGTACCGGTCGGGTTGTTCGGCGAGCAGAGGAGGACGACGTCGGGGCGGTGCTCCCGGACCTGGGCGACGGCGGACGCCGCGTCGAGGTCGAAGGCCCCGGCGCCGGCGGCCCCGCGCATCCCGTCGACCCACGTCGTGCCGGTCGTCGTCGTGATGATCGGGTGCATCGAGTACGCGGGCGTGAAGCCCAGCGCCACCCGGCCGGGGCCCCCGAACGCCTGGAGCAGGTGGAGGAGCACCTCGTTGGACCCGTTGCCCGCCCACACCTGCGCCGCGTCCACCGGCGTGCCGCCGCGCGAGAGGTAGGCCGCCAGGTCGGTGCGCAGCGCGGTGAACTCGCGGTCCGGGTACCGGTTGAGGCCGGCCGCGGCCTCGGCGACCGCGCGCGTCATCGCCTCGACGACGACGGCGGGCACCGGGTAGGAGTTCTCGTTCGTGTTGAGCGCGACCGGCACCGCCAGCTGTGGCGCACCGTAGGCGGTCCGACCCCGCAGGTCGGGACGCAGCATCGCCTCGATCGTCGCGCGCGGGTCCATGCGGCGAGTCTAGGAGCCGATCCCCCGCGTCAGGCGCCGGGTTCGACCTCCGGGACCCGGGCGAGGACGGCCTCGCCGTGCGCCGGCAGGTCCTCGGCCCGCGCGAGCGTGACGACGTGGCCGCCGACGTCGCGCAGCGCGTCCCGCGAGTACTCGACGACGTGGATGCCGCGGAGGAACGTCTGCACCGACAGGCCGCTGCTGTGCGCCGCGCAGCCCCCGGTGGGGAGCACGTGGTTGGACCCGGCGCAGTAGTCGCCGAGGCTCACCGGGGCCCACGTGCCGACGAACACGGCACCGGCGTTGCGCACCCCCGCCGCGACCGCCGCGGCGTCGGCCGTGTGGATCTCGAGGTGCTCGGCCCCGTAGGCGTTGACGACGTCGAGGCCGACCTCGACGTCGTCGACGAGGACGACCGCCGACTGGCGGCCGGCCAGCGCCTCGGCGACGCGCTCGGTGTGCTTGGTCGCGGCGACCCGGCGGACCAGGGCCTCCTCGACCGCGGCGGCGAGCTCGGGGCTGTCGGTGACGAGCACCGCCGCCGCGAGGGGGTCGTGCTCGGCCTGCGAGACGAGGTCGGCGGCCACGTGCTCGGGGTCGGCGGTGGCGTCGGCGAGCACCGCGATCTCGGTCGGGCCCGCCTCGGCGTCGATGCCGACGACGCCCTTGAGCAGCCGCTTGGCCGCCGTGACGTAGATGTTGCCGGGCCCGGTGACGAGCGAGACCGGCTCGCAGACCGTGCCGTCCTCCTCGTACCCGTAGGCGAAGGCGGCGACGGCCTGGGCCCCGCCGACGGCGTGGACCTCCTCGACGCCGAGCAGCGCGCACGCGGCGAGGACGGTCGGGTGCGGCCACCCGCCGTGGTCGCGCTGCGGCGGGCTGGCGACGGCGAGGCTCGCGACGCCGGCCGCCTGCGCCGGGACGACGTTCATCACCACGCTGCTCGGGTAGACGGCCCGGCCGCCGGGGACGTAGAGACCCACCCGGTCGACGGGGACCCACCGCTCGGTGACGACGCCGCCGTCAACGACCTCCGTGCGGCCGTCGGTGCGCCGCTGGTCCTCGTGGACGAGCCGGGCCCGGCGGATGGACTCCTCGAGCCCGGCACGGACCGCGGGGTCGAGGTGGTCGAGCGCGGACGCGAGCACCTCGGCCGGCACCCGCAGCGCCGGCGGACGGATGCCGTCGAACCGCTCGGCCGCGTCGTGGAGCGCGGCGGCGCCGCGGTCGCGGACGTCCTCGACGACCGGACGCACGGCGGCGAGGGCGGCCTCGACGTCGAACTCGGCCCGGGGCAGGGCGGCGCGCAGCTCACGCAGGCCGGGGCGACGCCCCCGCAGGTCGAGCCGCGGGATGACTCGGGTCGTGCTCTCGGGCATGGCCGCCAGTCTAGGTTCGGGCGGCACGACCACGTGCCGCGGTGCCGACGGTCGGGCCACGGCCCCGCAGTCAGTCGTCGAAGAACTCGGCCTCGAAGGCGGCCCGCGCCCGCCGGGCCACCCGTCGGTACCGCTCGGCGAGGTCCTGGGCGGTCCCCGACTCCATCCCGATGATGCGGGCCACGCCGTCGGCGTCGCGGTCGTAGGTGGGCACCGAGTCGACCGACTTGCCCCGGAAGAGCACGCCGGCGTTCCGCATCGCCGTCGCCAGCCGCCACGACGCGGCGAGGGCCGACGCGTGCTCGGCGTCGACCAGCCCGAGGCCGGCCGCGGCGTCGAGGGCCACGAGGGTCGAGGGCGTGCGCAGCTCGGGGTGCCGCCCCGCGTGCCTCAGCTGGACGAGCTGGACGACCCACTCGACGTCCGAGAGACCACCGTGGCCGAGCTTGAAGTGCGTCTTGCGGTCCGCGCCCCGCGGCAGCCGCTCGGCCTCCATCCGCGCCTTGAGCGTGCGGATCTCGCGGACCTGGCCGGCGTCGAGGCCGCCCGCCGGCCAGCGGATCGGCTCGATCAGCGCGAGGAACCGTTCGCCGAGCCCCGGGTCGCCCGCGACGGGGGTGGCGCGCAGCAGCGCCTGCGCCTCCCACACGAGGGACCAGCGGGCGTAGTACTCGCGGTAGGAGGCGAGCGAGCGCACGAGCGGGCCGTTCTTGCCCTCCGGGCGCAGCGCGGCGTCGACGTCGAGGACCGGGTCGGGGCCGGTGCGGCCGAGGAGCGCGATGAGCCGCCTGACGACCTCCATCGCCTGCGCCTGCGCCGCGCCGTCCTCCGCCCCGGGCACCGGCTCGTGGACGAAGAGCACGTCGGCGTCCGAGCCGTAGCCCTGTTCGCGGCCCCCGAGCCGACCCATCCCGATGACGGCGACGTCGGTCAGCGGCTCCGCGCCGCCGGCGACCTCGCGCACGCACACCTCGAGGGCCAGCTCGAGGAGGGCCGAGGTGAGGTCGGTCATCGCCTCCCCGAGCTCGCTCGGGCCGAGGAGCCCGGCGAGGTCGGCGACGGCGATGCGGAACAGCTCGGAGCGGCGGATCGTGCGCGCGGCGAGCACCGCCGCCTCGGCGTCGTCCTTGCGTCCGGCCGCGGAGCGCATCCGGCGCAGCACGTCCTCGCGCGAGCGCGGGGTGAGGCCGGCGGAGTCGCCGAGGAACTGGACGCACTCCGGCGCCTGCTCGAGCAGCGCCGCGGCGTACCGGCTGCGGGCGAGGGTGTGTGCGAGCCGTTCCGCTGCCGAGCCCTCGTCGCGCAGCAGCCGCAGGTACCAGTGTGTCGATCCGAGCTCCTCGCTGATCTTGCGGAACGCCAGCAGCCCGGCGTCGGGGTCGGCCTCGTCGGCGAACCACCCGAGCATCACCGGCAGGAGCTGGCGCTGGATGGCCGAGCGCCGGCTCACTCCACCGGTCAACGCCTCGAGGTGTCGCAGGGCACCGGCGGGGTCACGGAAGCCCAACGCGGACAACCGTTCCCGAGCGGCCTCGGGGGTGAGCCGCACGTCCTGGTCCGAGAGCCGGGCGACGGCCGAGAGCAGGGGCCGGTAGAAGATGCGCTCGTGCAGCCGGCGGACCTCCCGGCGGCGGGCCCGCCACTGCTCCTGGACGGCCTCCGCCGGCGACGCCCGGTGCCCCATCGCCCGGCCGAGCCGGCGCAGGTCGGCCTCGGCGGTCGGCATGAGGTGGGTCCGGCGCAGCCGCTGCAGCTGGATGCGGTGCTCGAGGGCCCGTAGGGAGCGGTAGGCGGTCTCGAGCGTCGCGGCGTCCTCGCGTCCGACGTAGCCGCCGGCGGACAGGGCGGCGAGCCCCTCGAGCGTCGTCGCCGTGCGCAGCGACTCGTCGGCCCGGCCGTGGACGAGCTGGAGCAGCTGGACGGAGAACTCGACGTCGCGCAGGCCCCCGGCACCGAGCTTGATCTGCCGCTCCGCCTCGGCCTTGGGGATGTGCTCCTCGACGCGTCGGCGCATGGCCTGCACGTCGGCGACGAAGTTCTCGCGGCTGGAGGCCTGCCAGACCATCGGCTGCACGGCGTCGCAGTAGGCCGCCCCGACCTCGGCGTCGCCGGCGACCGGACGGGCCTTGAGCAGGGCCTGGAACTCCCACGTCTTGGCCCAGCGCTCGTAGTACGCCCGGTGGCTCGCGACGGTCCGCACGAGCGGGCCGTTCTTGCCCTCGGGGCGCAGCGCGGGGTCGACCTGCCACAGCGACCCCGCCCCGGTCGAGGCCGAGCAGAGCCGCATGAGGCGGGTGGCGAGGTCGGTGGCCACGGCGATCGCCTCCTCCTCGGGCACGCCGTCGGCCGGCTCCGCGACGAAGATGACGTCGACGTCCGAGATGTAGTTCAGCTCGCGCCCACCGGTCTTGCCCATCGCGACGACGGCGAGACGGGTGCGCTCGGCCTCCTCCCCCACCTCCTCGCGGGCGACCCGCAGCGCGGCCTCGAGGGCGGCGGCCGCGAGGTCGGCCAGCGCCTCGGCGGTCGTCGGCAGCACCTCGAGCGGGTCCTCGGCGGTCAGGTCGAGGGCGGCGATGCCGAGCAGCTGCTCGCGGTAGCCGATGCGCAGCGCGTCGGCGGGCGTCAGCTCCCCCGGGGTCCGGACCGCCGCGACGAGGCGCTCGCGCCGCTGCCCGGCGGCGACCGGCGCCGCCGCGGTGACCGCCCGCCAGTGCTCGGGATGGGCGACGAGGTGGTCGGCGAGGGCGCTCGAGGCGCCGAGCACGGCGAGGAGGCGGGCGCGCGCCACGGAGTCGTCCGTGAGCGCCGGCACCACCTCCTTGCGCAGACCGGCCTCCCCCACCGCCTCGAGCACGCGCACCAGGCCGAGCAGCGCGGCGTCCGGGTCGGCGGTGCGCGAGAGGGCCTCGCTCAGCCCGCCGGCCTCGATCCGGTGGGGGTCACCGGCCAACCCCTCGAGGACGGGGTCGTCGAGCAGGCCGGCAGCCCGCCGGGGGTCGGCGAAGCCCAGCCGGGCGATGCCGGCCGGGACCGACTCCGGGGCGCGCGAGCTCACGGGCCGCCCGTCAGAGCGCCGGCAGGTAGCGCTCGAGCTCGAAGGCCGTCACCTGGTTGCGGTAGTCGGCCCACTCGGACCGCTTGTTGCGCAGGAAGAAGTCGAAGGTGTGCTCGCCGAGGGTCTCGGCGACGAGCTCGCTGGACTCCATCACCTCGATGGCCTCGGACAGGCTGGCCGGGAGCGGCTGGATGCCCATCGCCCGGCGCTCGGCGTCGGTGAGGCTCCAGACGTCGTCCTCGGTCTCCGGGGGCAGGTCGTACCCCTCCTCGATGCCCTTGAGCCCGGCGGCGAGGAGGACGGCGAAGGTGAGGTAGGGGTTGCACGCGGTGTCAATGCTGCGGACCTCGACCCGCGTGCTCTGGCCCTTGTCCGGCTTGTACATCGGCACCCGGACCAGCGCCGAGCGGTTGTTGTGCCCCCAGGTGAGGTGCGCCGGCGCCTCGCCGCCACCCCAGAGCCGCTTGTAACTGTTGACCCACTGGTTGGTGACGGCCGCGGTCTCGGCGCCGTGGTGCAGCAGGCCGGCGATGAACTGCCGCCCGACCTTCGAGAGCTGGTAGGGCGCTCCCGGCTCGTGGAAGGCGTTCGTGTCGCCCTCGAAGAGCGACATGTGCGTGTGCATCCCGGAGCCGGGGTGCTCGGCGAAGGGCTTGGGCATGAACGAGGCGTAGATGCCCTGCTCGAGCGCCACCTCCTTGACCACGGTGCGGAAGGTCATGATGTTGTCGGCGGTGGTCAGGGCGTCGGCGTAGCGCAGGTCGATCTCGTTCTGCCCCGGCGCCGCCTCGTGGTGGCTGAACTCGACGGAGATGCCCATCTCCTCGAGCATCGTGATCGCCGCGCGGCGGAAGTCGGCGCTCGAGCCGTGGGGCGTGTGGTCGAAGTAGCCGGAGGTGTCGATCGGCGTCGGGCTCTGCCCGGGCACCCAGCCCTGCTTGAGGAGGAAGAACTCGATCTCGGGGTGGGTGTAGAAGGTGAAGCCCATGTCGGCGGCCTTGGCCAGCGAGCGCTGGAGGACGTGGCGAGGGTCGGCCATGCTCGGGGTGCCGTCGGGGAGGGTGATGTCGCAGAACATCCGGGCCGTGCCGTTGCTCTCGCCGCGCCACGGGAGCACCTGGAAGGTGGCCGGGTCGGGCTTGGCGAGCATGTCGGACTCGTAGACGCGGGCGAAGCCCTCGATGACCGAGCCGTCGAACCCGATGCCCTCGGCGAAGGCTCCCTCGAGCTCGGCCGGGGCGACGGCCACCGACTTCAGGGTGCCGAGGACGTCGGTGAACCACAGCCGGACGAACCGGATGTCGCGCTCTTCGATGGTGCGGAGGACGAACTCCTGCTGACGGTCCATGCCGAGCATCCTGCCGCATCCGTGTGTCGTCCGCGTGACGCGACGCAGAAGGGGCCCGGGCTCTCGCCCGGGCCCCCTCCGTGGTGGAGCAGGTGCTGCTCAGGTCACTTGAAGGCGACCTTGACCATCAGCGTGCGGCCACCGTTCTTCGCCTTCTTGACGGTCATCGTCGTCCCGGAGCCCGCGACCTTGGTCGAGTTCCACGGGTTGAGCGAGGACCAGTACTTCGCCGGGTTGCTGTCGTCGAAGGTCGGGATGCCCTTGCTGGACGGGACCGTCGACGGCGAGCCGTTCTTGTGGAACGTGACCCGGTCGGTGCGCTCGAGGCCGAAGGTGGCATCGAACGGCTGGCGGCGGTTGCCGAGGAGGGTGCCGTCGGCGAACATCACCGGCGCGGGACGCGCGTCGACCGGGAGGACCAGGCCGCCGCCCGGGTGGGCGCTGGTGTTGTTGTCGGCGAACTCACCGTTGGCGAACCACACGAGCATCCCGTTCTGGTAGGGGAAGCGCTCCACCCAGTCCGGACGCGTGTTGCTCCAGCCGAAGTTGTACGGACCCGTCTTGAGGGTCTTGTCGTACCCGCTGTAGGTGCGGTTCTCGGCCAGGTACATGTCCTGGACCTGACGGGTGGTGGTGCCGTTGATGATCTCGAAGCCACCGGCGGCCGTCCAGGCGCCGGCGCCCGACTCGACGTCGTCCGTGGTGGAGGTGCCGCCCACGGTCGTCGTGATGTCGTCGATGAAGGCCTCGCTGGCCACGCCGCCGTCGGTCGACATCCGGAAGCGGAACTTGACCGCCTGGCCGGCGTACGGGGTGAGGTCCCAGTCGAAGGACTTCCACGCCAGGGCGCTGTCGGTGTCACCGTCGGCCGAGCCGTCGATGCCGTCGCCGACCGGGGTCCAGGTGGAGCCGCCGTCGGTCGAGACCTCGCCGTACAGGTAGTCGTAGTCGACCTCGATGTTGCCCGAGACGAACGCGCTGACCTTGCCCGACGTGGCGCCGGTGAGGTCGACGTCCTTGGTGAGGGTCGAGGACAGGTCGTTGCCGAGCCCGGTCCACCACTCACCCTGGCCGGAGTGCGGCGTGTTCTTCTTCGTCACCACGGTGCGCTTGGGCAGCGGGACGATGATCGCCTGCGCCTCGCTCGCGGTCACCTTGTCGGCGGAGCCGAGCTTGACCGTCGTGTCCTGGCCGTAGGGGACGACCTGCGGGTCGAGCCAACCGAGCTGGAGCTTCTCCCAGGCGCCCATGTAGCCGGGCGTCGTGCCGATCGAGTCCTTGCCGTGGTTGAGCCACGAGCCACCGGACATGAGCGTCCAGAAGCCGGTGCCGTTGTCGCCACCCGCGGTGTCGTAGAGGTCCGGCAGACCGAGGTCGTGGCCGAACTCGTGGGCGAAGACACCGAGGCCGCCGTTCTCGGGCTCGGTCGTGTAGTCACCGATCCACATCCCGGAGTTGCCGAGCGGCACGCCACCGAGCTTGTTGCCCTCGGGGCCGGTCTTGCCCTGGTCGGTCGAGTAGGCGTACCAGCGGTGCGACCAGATGGCGTCCTCGCCCTGCGCACCGCCGCCGGCCTCCTCGCCCTCGCCGGCGTGGATGGCCTGGAAGTGGTCGATGTAGCCGTCGGGCTCGTTGAAGTTGCCGTCGCCGTCGTAGTCGTAGCGGTCGACCTTGTCGAACTGCGCGAGGTACTTCTTGATCTGCTTGTCGGTCTTGCCCTGGGCCTTCTGGTCGTCGTACCACGCCTGCGCGGTGTCCTTGACGAAGGGCCAGTAGGTGCTGGCGTCCGAGTACTTGTTCGAGCCGTAGCGGGCCTCGTTGTAGGGGACCTTGACCCAGTCGGAGACGTCACCCTTGGCGAGGAAGCGGCCGTTGGACTGCTTGAGGTAGAAGTCCTTGAACGACTCACCGCTGCCGAACATCATGTCGAGGTAGTGCTGGCGGTTGAAGTCCTTGAGCCAGTACGTCGAGTTGTCCTGCTTGCGGTTCGGCTCGGGGATCTGGTTGTGCACCGGGCCGGCGGTGCCGCCGGTCGCCGGGTTGACCTTGTCACCGAAGTCGACGAGGACCGTGAAGATGTCCTCCTCGCGGTCGACCGGGTAGTTGACGTACTTCGTCTTCCCGTCGCCCTTGCCCTTGCGGTTCTTGTCGCCCTTCTTGCTCTTGACCTCGATCACGCGGTTGCCGTTGATCGTCTTGGTCGTGGCCTTGCCGTTGACGAGCTGCTGGATCGCGTCCTGGCGCAGCTCCGCCTGGGCCTCGGCGAGCGGGTTGGGCAGGTTGTCGTGCTTCTTCGCGGTGCTCTTCTCCGGGGTGTCCGGACCGGCGGGAACCGCCTGCGCCGTGCTCGGGGCGAGCGTCAGGGCGAGGGCCGCCGCTGCCACCCCCGACACAACGGTCACGTGATGTCTCTTCACGAGATCTCCTCCATGGGTGTCCGCCCCTCGTCCTGTCAGCGCGGGGCATCGTGGACGAAACCACAGAAACCACTCAGGATCGAGGGTCCGGCCGACGGATTTTCGGCCGCTGCGCCCAGAGACGCACCTCACCTGTGCCCGAGGGGGTATTTGCACGCCGTGCAAATGCGTTGTGCCGCAGCGAGATCGAGGGGATCTTCAGCAGTTCCCCCAAAAAGGTAAAATCTCGGCAAAGGACCCCCTCCGGGCGGGGTCCTACCATCAGGCCATGAGCGAGCAGACGTCGTCCACGCCGGCCCCCGAGGGCACCGCCCCGTACGGCACCGGCGCCCAGGCTGCGCCCCAGCGCCGGGTGCGGGTCCCCCACCTCCTCGCGATGAAGGAGCGCGGCGAGCGGTGGGCCATGCTCACCGCCTACGACATGTACACCGCGGAGATCTTCGACGAGGCCGGGATCCCCGTCCTCCTCGTCGGCGACTCGGCCGGCAACAACGTCTACGGGTTCGAGACCACGGTGCCGGTGACGGTCGACCACCTCGTGCCCCTGGTCCGGGCCGTGACGAGCTCCGCCCGCCGGGCGATGGTCGTCGCCGACCTCCCCTTCGGCTCCTACCAGGCGAGCCCGCAGCAGGCGCTGGCCACCGCGACCCGCTTCATGAAGGAGGGGATGGCGCACGCCGTCAAGCTCGAGGGCGGCGCCCCGATGGTGCCCGAGGTCGAGCTGCTCGTCCGCGCCGGCATCCCCGTCATGGGGCACATCGGTTTCACGCCGCAGAGCGAGCACGTGCTCGGCGGGTACAAGGTCCAGGGCCGCGGCGCGGGCGCGGAGAAGCTCCTCGCCGACGCCCTCGCCCTCGAGGCGGCCGGCTGCTTCGCCGTCGTCATGGAGATGGTGCCGGCCCCGGTCGCCGCGGAGGTGACCGCGGCGCTGCGCATCCCGACGATCGGCATCGGGGCGGGCCCGCACTGCGACGCCCAGGTGCTCGTCTGGCAGGACATGGCCGGCCTGCGCGGGGGTCGGGCGCCACGCTTCGTCAAGAAGTACGCCGACCTGCGCAGCGACCTCCTCCGGGCAGCGGGCGAGTACGCCGCCGAGGTCGCCGAGGGCTCCTTCCCGGCCGCCGAGCACTCCTTCGAGTCGTGACGCGGAACCCCGGCGAGCAGGAGGAGCGTCCGAGCGGCATGTGGAGCACGAGCCCGCCCCCACCGAGGCCGGGGGCCCCGACCCGCTGGTCGGCCCACCAATCGGGCCCGGAGGCGGCGCGCGCCTACCGGCAGCGCTTCCTCGACCTCGCCGCCACCGGCC
>JACXUW010000514.1 GCA_014763705.1 Micrococcales bacterium
ACGGCCGCACGAGGGGCACGAGACGATCTCGAGCTTGCGCGGGCGCAGGTTGAGCGACTGGAGGATCTGGATGCCGACCTTGACCTCCTCGACCGGCGGTGCCGCGGACGGCCTCAGCCGCCGAGCTTGACCGGGTTGACGACGTCGGCGTACACGAGCAGGGCGGACATCCCGATGAGGACGATGGCCACGGTGTACGCGATGGGGAGCGCCTTGGCGACGTCGACGTACCCCGGGTCGGGAGCACCGCGCAGCCGGGCCCACTGCCGCTTGGCACCCTCCCAGAGCGCCCCGGCGACGTGGCCGCCGTCGAGCGGGAGGAGGGGGACGAGGTTGAAGACGAAGAGCATGAGGTTGAGGCCGGCGAGCAGGCCGACGAGGAACCACAGCCGGTCGGGAACGGTTCCGCCGGTCAGTCCGTCGAGCTGTCCGGCCGACGCCTCCCCCGCGACCCGGCCGACGCCGACGACCGACATCGGCCCGTCGATCTCGCGCTGGGCGCCACCGAAGGCCGCGTTCCAGACCCCGACCATCCGGCCGGGGATGTCGACGAGGGCGGCGGCCGTCCGGCTCACGCCGTCCCAGAGGATGCCGGGCACCGCGGACGCCGGCTGCGGCACGTAGGCGGACGGCTCGGAGCTCGTGACCCCGAGGAATCCGGCCTCGGTCGTCGCGATGCTGCCGTCGGGGCGGGTCACGGGCCGTCCCTGATCGTCCACCTGCGCGACGGTGTTGCGGATCGGGGTGACCGTGAGGGTCAGCTCGCGACCGTCGCGCTCGACGACGACCGGCACGGAGTGGCCGGCCTCTGGCCGCACGAGCCGGCCCACGTCGGTCACCTCGCGGACCGGCTGCCCGCCGATCGAGACGAAGCGGTCACCGGGGCGCAGCCCGGCCGCGAGCGCCGGCGTCGGCTGCTTGCCGGCGCACGAGGTGGTCGTGGAGGCGTCGGTGGCGGGCACGACGCACTGGGCGACGGACGCGACGACGGCGCCGGGCTGGGCGGTCGGGAGGCCGTGGACGGTCACGAGCAGGGTGAGCAGGACGACACCGATGAGGAGGTTCATCAGCGGGCCGCCCATCATGACGACGACCTTCTTCGGGACCGAGAGCCGGTAGAAGACGCGGTCCTCGTCGCCCGCCTTGACCTCCTCGAGGCTCGCCGCGCGGGCCTCGTCGACGAGCTGGCTGAACCGGCCGGTGCTCGAGGCCCGGAGCATCCCGGGCGCGTCGCCGGGCCGCGGCGGGAACATCCCGATCATCCGGATGTAGCCGCCGAGCGGGATGGCCTTGACGCCGTACTCGGTCTCGCCGCGGCGGCGCGACCAGACGGTCGGGCCGAAGCCGACCATGTACTGGGTGACCTTGACCCCGAAGCGCTTGGCGGGCACGAGGTGGCCGACCTCGTGCAGCGCGATCGACGCGGCGACGCCGAGCGCCATCGCCAGGACGCCGAGGACGAACGCCAGGGTCGTCACCGGTCACCTCCTGCGGTCTGGTCGGGCACGCCGAGGACCTCGCGAGCGCGCTCTCGTGCCCACCGGTCGGCGGCGAGCACCGACTCAACGCTCGAGGCGTCGAGTTCGCTCCCATTGTGCGCCTCGACGACGCGCTGCACGGTGTCGACGATGTCGAGGAAGCCGATGGCGCCGTCGTGGAAGGCGTCGACGCACACCTCGTTGGCCGCGTTGTAGACGGCTGGGTACGTGCCGCCGGCCTCCCCGACCTGCCGCGCGAGGCGCACGGCGGGGAAGGCGTCGTCGTCGAGCGGGTGGAACTCCCAGGACTGCGCCCGGGTCCAGTCGCAGGGGACATCGACGTCGACGAGCCGCTCCGGCCAGGACAGGCCGAGGGCGATGGGGACGAGCATCCGAGGCGGCCCGAGCTGGGCGATGGTCGAGCCGTCGTGGAACTCGACCATCGAGTGGATCTGCTGCTGGGGATGGACGACGACGTCGATCCGGTCGAACGGGACGTCGAAGAGCAGGTGCGCCTCGATGACCTCGAGCCCCTTGTTGACGAGCGTCGCGGAGTTGGTCGTGATGACCCGGCCCATCGCGAAGTTCGGGTGAGCGAGGGCCTGCTCGGGGGTGACGTCGGCGAGCTCGGCCCGCGAGCGCCCGCGGAACGGGCCGCCGCTCGCGGTGACGACGAGCCGGCGCACCTCCTCGGCC
>JACXUW010000515.1 GCA_014763705.1 Micrococcales bacterium
GGGTTCTCGCTGCTGGCGAGCGGCCTGATGCGCCGGCCGTTCGGCGTCACCCTCGGCTGGCTCGTCCAGGCGCTCACGTGGGCCAGCGGGGTCCTCGTGACGGCCATGCTCGGGGTGGCCGTCGTCTTCACCGCGCTGTGGGTGCTGCTCCTCGTCCAGGGGGTCCGGGCGGACGCCCTCGTCGCGCGGCGGGAGGCCGAGGCGGCGTCCGGGGCGGGTGCCGTCGCGGACTAGGCTGGCGGCGTGACCACAGAACGCTCGCTCGTCCTCGTCAAGCCCGACGGCTTCGCCCGCGGCCTCACCGGCGAGGTGCTCCGCCGCATCGAGGCCAAGGGGTACCGGCTCGTGGCCCTCCAGGTGCTCACCGCGGACACCGACATGCTGCACCGGCACTACGCCGAGCACGAGGGCAAGCCGTTCTTCGAGCCGCTCGTCGCGTTCATGTCCTCCGGCCCGGTCACCGCGGTCGTCATCGAGGGGGAGCGCTGCATCGAGGGCTTCCGCTCGCTCGCCGGCGCGACCGACCCGACGAAGGCCGCTCCCGGCTCGATCCGCGGGGACCTCGGCCGCGACTGGGGGCGGCCGGTCCAGGAGAACATCGTGCACGGCTCGGACTCGCCGGAGTCGGCCGCGCGCGAGATCGGCATCTGGTTCCCCCGGCTCTGATCCCTCCGGCCTCGCGCGTATCGGGTCACCCGATACGGCTGCGCTCCACCCCGGAACCGTTCCCGGGTGAAGCGCGTCCTCCCCGGGTGAGGGCTGGTCGTGGGCGCCTCGGACGTCCCACTGGCCTCATGAGTCACACCCGCCACGTGGATGCCGTGCCGCCCCGGCGGTCCCCGGCGTTGCGTCCGGACGACGCTGCGGGCCGCGCCTAGCCTGCTCGCCATGAGCGGGTGGTCGGCGGGCTGGGTCCGGGGGCGCGACCTCGCCATCGACCTCGGCACCGCCAACACCGTCGTCTACGAACGTGGCCGCGGCGTCGTCCTCGACGAGCCGTCCGTCGTCGCCGTCCGCACCGGCACGAGCGAGCTGGTGGCCGCCGGGCGTCGGGCCAAGGAGATGCTCGGCCGCACGCCCGAGACGGTCACCGCGGTGCGCCCGCTGCGCGACGGCGTCATCTCCGACGCCGACGTCACCGAGCGGATGATCCGCTGGTTCGTCGACCGCGTCGCCCCGTCCCGGCTGGTCCGCCCGCGGGTCGTCGTCTGCGTCCCCAGCGACATCACGAGCGTCGAGCGGCGGGCCCTCGAGGACGCCACGCTGCGCTCCGGTGCGCGGCGGGTCTACGTCGTCGAGGAGACGATGGCGGCCGCGATCGGCGCCGGCCTGCCGGTCGAGGGCACCGAGGCCTCGATGGTCGTCGACATCGGTGGCGGCACGACCGACGTCGGCGTGATCAGCCTCGGCGGCATCGTCACCTCGCGCACGGTGCGGATCGGCGGCGACGAGATCGACGAGGCGATCGTCGCGCACGTCAAGGCCGAGTACTCCCTGCTCCTCGGGGAGTCGAGCGCCGAGCAGCTGAAGATCGGTGCGGGGTCGGCGTTCCCGCTCACCGAGGAGGTCTCCGAGCGCGTGCGCGGGCGCGACCTCGTCACCGGCCTGCCGAAGACGGTGACCATCGGCTCGGCCGAGGTGCGCCGCGCCATCGAGACGCCGGTCGCCCAGGTCGTCGACCTCGTCCGCTCGGTCCTCGACGTCTGCCCGCCCGAGCTGGCCGGCGACGTCGTCGACCGCGGCATCGCGCTGACCGGCGGCGGTGCCCTCCTGCGCGGCCTCGACGAGCGTCTCTCCCACGAGCTGGGCGTGCCCGTGCGCGCCGCCGACGACCCGCTGCGGGCGGTGGCCCGCGGCGCCGGCCGGTGCGTCGAGGAGTTCCGCACCCTCGAGCGCGTCCTCGTCGACACGCGGCGCCCGTGACGCCGTGAACGCCTGGACGGTGCCCCGGCGCGCGGCGCTGGCCCTCGCCCTGCTCACCGCGCTCGTCCTCGTCCTCGACCTCTCCGGCGCGGTCGACCTCGGCGGGGTGCGCCGGCTCGCCGCGGCCGGACTCGGGCCGCTCGAGCGCGTCGCCGGCCCGCGCGAGGACGAGGCGTCGCGGCTGCGGGCCGAGAACACCCGGCTCGCGGCCCGGCTCGCCGACGCCGACCGCCAGCTCGCC
>JACXUW010000516.1 GCA_014763705.1 Micrococcales bacterium
CCCTGCTCCCGCCCCTCCTCCTCGCCACCGCGTGGCTCGCGTGGTTCGGGGTGCTCCAGTGGAGCGTCGTCCGCTTCCGGGTCCCGATCCTGCTCACCCTCACGGCGTGCACGCTGCTGCTCGGCGGCTGGCTGGTGCGTCGGTGGGTGGTCCGCGAGGTCCCCCGGTGGCTCCCTCCGGTGGTCCTCGTCGGGTCCGTCGTCCTCACGCTCACCGTGCCGCTCTTCTCGTACCTGCGCGGCGGCTGGCTCACGGCGGCCCTCACCGTCCTCGCCGTCGGCGGGCTGGGCTGCGCCGCACTGCTGCTCGTCCCCGGTCGGCGTGGGGCGCTGCTCGCCCTCGGCGCCGCCGCGGCGACGCACGCGGCGCTCGCGACCGTCGCGATCCTCGGAGACCGGGCGCCCCGCATCGACGTGTGGGTGGTCCTCCAGCAGGGGGCCGACGCGATGGCGCGCGGCGAGAACGTCTACACCCAGCAGTGGAGCAACTCGCCCGGCGTCCAGGACTTCTTCCCCTACCTGCCGTGGATGGCCGTGCTCACCGCGCCCGGCCGGTGGGTCGCCGGCGACGTGCGCTGGATGCTCCTCGTCTGGACCCTCGTCCTGCTCGCCGGTCTCGTGGCGCTCGCCGGCGGGTGGCGGGGCGCGGTGGAGCGCGCCGCGGCCGCCTCGGCGGTGCTCGTCCTGGCCCCCGGCACCCTGACCCAGGTCGACCAGGCCTGGACCGAGCCGGTGCTCGCCGCGCTCCTGGTCTGGTGGGCGGCCCTCGTCCGGCGCGGGCACGCGTGGTGGGCGGTGCTGCCGCTGGCCCTCGCCTGCGCGAGCAAGCAGCACCTCGCGCTCCTCGCCCCCGTCCTCCTCGTGTGGCAGCCGTTCGGCTGGCGGCGCACCCTCGCGACCGGCGGCCTCACCGCGGCGCTCGTGGCCCCGTGGGTGCTCGCCGAGCCGGCCGCGTTCGTCCACGACACCGTGACGACCCTGCTGACCTTCCACCCGATCCGCTTCGCCAACACCTGGTACCTGTGGTTCCTCAACGAGCACGGCGTCGAGCTGCCCTTCGCGGTCACCGGGCTCGCGATGCTCGCGGCCGTCGCGGCCGCGGTGTGGATGGTGGGGCGCCGGCAGCCCGACGTCGGCGAGGTGCTGCGCTGGCTCGCGCTCGTCCTCGCCGTCGCGAACCTCGTGAACAAGCAGGCCTTCTACAACCAGTTCTGGCTCGTCGGGGCGCTCGTCCTCGCCTCGCTCGTCGTCCCGGTCACCGCGCGAGGGCCGCGAGCCGCTGCCGCCACGCCCGGGTGAACCCGGCCCGGTCGGTGCCGAGGACGGCCGGCATCGCGGCGTCGCAGGCCCGCTCGGCGGCGTCCTCGTCGCCGGGCACCGTGCACGCCCGCACGAGCCGCACCACGGCCCCCTCGCCGTCCCGCTCCGCGACGAGCTCGACAGCCTGCCACGCCGCGAGGTAGCCGACCTCGATGTCGCCCTGCGCGGGGTCGAGGTCGGCGGCCGTGGGGACGGCGGTCGGGGCGGTGCCGGCGCGGACCGCGGCGGTGAGAGGGGCGAGCAGGGCGGACACCGGGACGTCGGCGCCGGCGTAGCCGAGGTGGTCGGCGTACCCCTCGGCGAGCCACGTCGGGGTCGTGCCGGCCAGCGTGGCGCGCACCGCGACGTGGGTCAGCTCGTGGGTGAGCACGACGTCGCGCCCGCTCGGGGTGAGCCGGCGGTGCGCGACGGGGTCGAGGACCACGCGGTCGCCGGTGGCGCGACCGTCGGCCCCGACCGGACCGTCGGTCGTCCCCGCGACCTCGCCGACGGTGGTCCCGGCGCGGCCGAGGAGCGCGGCAGCCTGGGCCGCGGTGCCCGGGAGGAGGACGAGCACCTGCGCCGGGGTGCCGTCCCACGTCCGGCGGAGCCCGGGCAGCGCGCGGTCGACGGTGGCGGCGGCGGCCGCCAACTCGCCGGCCGCACCGACGCCGACGACGACGGCGTGGGCGGTGCGCCGGACGGCGGCCCCGGGCAGGACGACCCACGGCGGCGCGGCCCGCCCGTCGGCCGGCGTGGCCGAGCGCACCCGCCAGCGCCCGTCGACCTCGGCGACGGCGTAGCGGACGGTCGCCGTGCGGTCGGCACGGTCGAGACCGCCCAGCCGGTAGCGGAC
>JACXUW010000517.1 GCA_014763705.1 Micrococcales bacterium
GGAGCAGGAGGAGCGCCACGGCGGTTCCGGTGCCGCCGGCCACGCCGAGGGACCGGGTACCGGTGACGTCCCCCGTCACCCGGAGCAGCAGCGTCGCGTGGAGGGCCCCGAGTGGCAGCCAGAACAGGGGGTGCCAGGGCAGGGGACGGCGGAGGACCGCGGGGAGGATGACCGGAGCGTGGGCCATGACCATGCTCATCGCGAAGCCGAGGAAGACGCAGTGCACGACGAGGTCGCGCGCGCCGGCACTGCTCGTCGACCCGACCGCCACCCAGGCGGCACCGGCCACGCCGAGCCACGCGTACGCCGCCAGCATCGCCGTGGCCGCGAACCGCGCGAACCCCGACGCGCGCACGAGCCGGACGGCGACGTCGCGAGGGGCCAGCCAGGCGACGAGCAGCAGCAGGACGGCTCCGTACACGCGGGCTCCGGTGTCGCGGAACGTGGTCGAGAGGGCGGCCGAGGTGGCGAGCGGAAGGGCGATGAGGGCGAGGGTGCGCCCCGCGCCCGCGGGCAGGTGGAGTGCGGCGAGCTCGACGCGCTCGGCCGCGATCGTCAGGACGACGAAACCGGCGAGCAGCGGGACCGTGGCCGACACCTCGACGCGCGTCATGAGGAGCGCGGCGACCAGGGCACACCCTCCCCCGAGGACCTCGACGAGGACGGCGTCGTCCCGGCGCCGTCCCCAGAGGGCCACGAGCACGGCGACGAGGGCCACGGTGCCGTCGAGGAGGAGGACGTGGCCGAGGGCAGGGGGGAGTGGCACGACGAGCGCGAGACCGCCGGCCCCGAGCAGCACGGGCGCCGCGAACGCCCAGGTCCGGCGCAGGGCCACGGCCCGCTCGAGGGCGACGAGGGTGCCGAGGAACCCGAGGACCATGACCGGTCCGTGCACGTCACCGAGGCGGTCCGAGGCGACCGGCGTCGGGCCGCCGAGCCGGACGAGACCGGCGTCGAGCCCGGCGAGCAGGCAGAGCGCGGCGGGTGCGAGCAGCCAGCCCCGGCCGGGGTGCTTCACGGGACGGACGCCGGCGGCGTCATCGAGACGACGAGGTCCCACTCCGGGCCGGCGAACCGGATCGCCGCCGCGGGGAAGAGCCCGTTCTCCTCACGGTCGATGTGCCTGCGCAGGGCGCGCTCGAAGGCGCTCATCTCCTCGTGGGCACCGGCGGCGATGCGGTCCAGGGCCGCGTCGAGGGCGGCGTGCTCGGCGCACAACGTGCGGACGTGCTCGGTGAACTCCGGGTCCTGGCCGAGGACGGCGAACAGGCCCATCTCCTCGGCGTCGGTGTGGGGGCGGAGGAGGGCCCTGAGGTGGTCGGCCGCCCGGGTCACGTCGGTGGGCCGACGGCCGCAGGAGCGGCGCAGCTCACCACAGGCGTTGACGACCTCCTCGTGCTCGGCCATGAAGCGGCCGATGACGGTCACGCTCTCGCAGCCGCAGTAGGAGCACACGGGCCCTCCTCCGCCCGGCTCAGGCGCGAGTGATCCGGAGCCGCCAGGCCTCGGGTCCCTCGTCGAGGTAGGTGACGGTGATCGGTGACTCGCGGTCGGCGAGCTGGGCCAGGAGGGGCTTGGGGTCGTGCGGTGCGACGAGCACGAGCGAGCCGCCGGCCGGGATGGCGCTCATCGCACCGAAGACGGTGGCGTGCCGGATCGCGTGGGGGATCGAGCGCACGTCGAGCTCGGGGGCGCCGTGGTCGGCGTCGCCGCAGCCGCAGCCGTGCTGGACGGCGGTCAGGGGAAGGTCGTTCTGGGGCATGGGGTCTCCTCGGTGTGGTGATCGGCTCGGGGGAACAGCGGGGCTGGGACACTCGGTGGATGGATGAGTCGTCGGCGGACGTGACCGTGCTGGTGCCGGCCGGTGGCGGTTCGACGCGGTTCGGGTCCGACAAGCTCGCGGCCCGACTGGACGGGACGACCGTGCTGGACCACCTGCTGGCCGGGGTGCCGCCGGAGTGGCCGGTGGTCCTCGTCGGGCCGGAGCGGCGGGTTGCGCGGTCCGGGGTGCGCTGGGTCCGGGAGCAGCCGCCCGGTGGCGGTCCGCTGGCCGGGGTGCTGGCCGGAGTCGCCGTGGTCGAGACGCCCGTCGCGGTCGTCGTGGCGGGGGACATGCCGTTCGCCGGTCCCGTGCTGCCGGTGCTGGTCGAG
>JACXUW010000066.1 GCA_014763705.1 Micrococcales bacterium
GGTGCCCTCACCAAGAACCGCAAGAACCCGACAGACTGACCCAAGAGCGTCAAGGATCACCCGAACCAGAACCGACAAGCATCACCCGAAGACCTACAGCGCACCGCCGCTCACCGAGCACGAGGCTCCCCGGTCCACGGGGAGCCTCACCCATCTCCGGACCCGGTCGTGGGCCGCTGCAGCCGCGTGGCCGGCGGCCTCAGAGGTAGAGCCCGGGCGAGCCCTCCTCGACCCGTTCCGCCGCCACCGCGTGGATGTCCTTCTCGCGCAGCAGCACGTAGTCCTTCGCGCCGATCTCGACCTCGGCGCGGTCCCCGGGGTCGAAGAGGACGCGGTCACCCGTCTCCACCTGCCGGACGTGGGGGCCGGTGGCGACGACGGCACCCCACGACAGCCGCCGGCCGACGCTCGCGGTGGCCGGGATGACGATGCCGCCACCCGAACGCCGCTCCCCCGGCTCCCCCTCGAGGCTGACCAGCACCCGGTCGTGGAGCATCCGGATGGGCAGCCTGGAGCGGCTCCCGCGCGGGTCGGCCATCGTCAGCGCTTGCGCAGCGTGCGGTAGGCGACGATGCCGCCCACCACGGCGACCACCGCGACGACCGCGGCCAGCCGCTCGACCCGCAGCTCGCCCTCGGGTGTCGTGGCGACGTCGGCGAACCGGGCGCGGGCGGCCTCCTTCTGGCGCTGGAAGATCGCCTTGGGGGTGGCCCGGCCGACGAGCTCGTCGACGGTGTGGGCCAGGCGTTCCCGGCGCGCGACGACCTCGGCCTCGAGCCGGGCGATGGAGGTGTCGCTCATCCTCACTCCCCTCCGCCGAGGCCGAGGTCGCGGCGCAGCTTGGCGACGTGGCCGGTGGCCTTGACGTTGTACCAGGCGTGGCTCACGGTGCCGTCCTCGGCGACGACGACCGTGCTGCGGATGACGCCCTCGACGGTCTTGCCGTAGAGCTTCTTCTCGCCGAAGGCGCCCCAGGCGTCCATGACGGAACGGTCGGCGTCGGAGAGCAGCGTGATCGTCAGGTGCTCCTTCTCGCGAAAGCGGGCGAGCTTCGCGGGCGAGTCCGGGGAGATGCCGAGCACGGTGTAGCCGTCGGCGGTCAGCGACTCGAGGGACTCGCTGAAGTCGCAGGCCTGCTTCGTGCAGCCGGGGGTCATCGCGGCCGGGTAGAAGTAGACGATGACCTTGCGTCCGCGCAGGTCGCTCAGGGTGACGTCCTTCCCGGTGTCGTCCGGCAGGGTGAAGTCGGGGGCGGCGTCGCCGGCCTCGAGCCTCGCACTCATGTCCTCGTCTCCTGACGTCGGGGGGCGGATGGGCGTGCCCGTCCCGTCAACCTACCGCGCTCACCCGACCCGCAGCCGGGGGCGGGCCCACCGGGGTGCCGGCCACGGTGCGCGAGGCGGGACTCGAACCCGCACACCCGAAGGCACCAGAACCTAAATCTGGCGCGTCTGCCAGTTCCGCCACTCGCGCGCCGGCTCACTGTATCCGCGAGTCGGCGGTGGGCGTCACCGCCGGGCACGCCGTCCCGGCGCGGTCAGCCGGGAGCGTTCTCGGTGAGCAGACGGCGCAGCACCGGCTCCAGGGCACGGAAGGCGTTGCCGCGGTGGCTGATGGAGTTCTTCTCCGCATCGCTGTGCTCGGCGAGCGTGCGCGTGTCACCCGTCGGGACGAAGACCGGGTCGTAGCCGAAGCCGTTGGTGCCCCGCGGCGCCCGCACGACCGTCCCCTCCACCCGGCCCTCGACCCCGTCGACGCGGCCGTCGGGCATCGCGACCACGGCGGCGCAGACGAACGCAGCGGCGCGGTGCTCGTCCGGGACGTCGGCGACCTGCTCGAGGAGCAGTGACAGGTTCGCGCGGTCGGTCTCGGCGCGGGTCGCGCCCTCCCCCGCGTGGGACCCGGACCAGCGCGCCGAGAAGACCCCCGGCGAGCCGCCGAGCACCTCGACGGCGAGGCCGGAGTCGTCGGCCACCGACGGCAGCCCGGTGGCCTCGGCGAGCGCCACCGCCTTGAGCCGCGCGTTGCCGGCGAAGGTCACCTCGGTCTCGGGCACGTCCGGGCCGTCGACCTCGGCGGCCGAGACGATCTCGAGGTCGAGCTCGTCGACGAGCCCGGCGAGGATCTGCCGCAGCTCGTGGACCTTGTGCTCGTTGCGGGTCGCGAGGACGAGCCGCCGGGTCACAGCTCGCGCTCCCGGGCGGGCGCGTCGAGGGCGGCGCCCTGCATCCGGGTCAGCTCGGCGCACCCGCTCGTCGCGAGGTCGAGCAGCCGGCCGAGGAGCTCACGGTCGAACGGCGCGCCCTCGGCGGTGCCCTGGACCTCGACGAAGCGTCCGTCGCCGGTCATCACGACGTTCATGTCGGTCTCGGCGGTGGAGTCCTCCGGGTAGTCGAGGTCGAGGACCGGCTCCCCCACGACGACGCCGACGCTCACCGCCGCGATCGAGCCGGTGAGCGGCTCGGCGGAGGCGGCGAGCAGGCCGCGCGCCCTGGCGTCGGCGACGGCGTCGGCGAGCGCCACGTAGGCCCCGGTGATCGCCGCGGTGCGCGTCCCGCCGTCGGCCTGGAGGACGTCGCAGTCGAGGACGATCGTGTTCTCGCCGAGGGCGGAGGTGTCGATGACGGCACGCAGGCTGCGGCCGACGAGCCGGCTGATCTCGTGGGTGCGCCCGCCGACCTTGCCCCGGCGGGACTCGCGGTCGCTGCGGGTGTTCGTCGAGCGGGGCAGCATCTCGTACTCCGCGGTGACCCAGCCGGTGCCCTTGCCCTTGAGCCAGCGGGGCACGCCCTCGGTGAAGGAGGCGGCGCACAGCACCCGGGTGCGGCCGAACTCGACGAGCACGCTCCCCTCGGCGTGGTCGAGCCAGTTGCGGGTGAGCCGCACCGTGCGCAGCTGGTCGGCGGTCCGTCCGTCGTGTCGCGTCATGCGGTCAGGCTATCCGCGCAGCGGAACCACCCGGCCACCGGCGGCGGAGCGCGCCACCGGCGACGGCGTTGCCGGGCTCAGCCGTCGGCGTGCTCCGGCGGCCAGACCACCCGGAAGCGCTCGAAGCACACCTCGAGGTCGTCGGAGAACTCGAGGCCGATGCGCTCGCACGACCGGCGGAAGAACCGCCGGTGGCCGTCGAGCCAGCTCTCGAGGGTGCGGTCGTACTCCCCCTCGTCCCAGGCGAACTGCTCGTCGACGCTCGAGAGCGGCCCGACCCGCAGCTCGGTGGTGCGCAGCACGACGCGGGGAGCCCCCGCCCCGTCGCAGACCACCCAGTGGTCGCCGACCCGCGGCAGCCGCTCCCCCTCGGACGCGTACTCCGCGACCAGCCCCGCCGTGGCCCGCTTGGTGCCGCCGAGGACGAACGCGAGCAGCTCGTCGGCGAGCCCCGGGGAGTCGCCGAACCAGGAGACGTCGAGGCCGTCCTGCACCGGCAGCCCCGGTGTCGCGGAACGGTACTCCTCGAACATCCGGACCGCTGCCGCGCGGTCGAGGGGGCCGGCGGGTGCGCCCACCTGGTAGACCTCGCCGGCCGCTGCCACCTCGACCGGGCCGTCCCACACCGCGGCGGCCTGGGCGCGGCAGAGCTCGCGGTCGTTCCACGCCGGCACGTGGGTCAGGACGAGGCGGCCGACGCCTCCGGCCCGCCGCGCGGCGGTCGCCGCCCGGGAGCCGGACAGGTGGATGCCACGCGCGTGGTCGCGGCCGTCGACGAACGCGGAGTCGAGGAGGGCGAGGTCGGCGCCGGCGAGCAGGGGGTCGAGGTTCGGGCAGTCGTCGGTGTCGCCGGTGAAGGCGAGGACCGTGCCCTCCGCCTCCACCCGGTAGCCGTACGCCTCGACGGGGTGCTCCACCTCGAACGGCGTGACCCGGAACGGCCCGACGGAGAAGGCCTCCCGGTCGGTGACCGGCGCGAAGGCGTATTCACCGTGCATCCCGCCCGGCTCGAGCCCGTGGTACATCAGCGAGAGCCGCTCGGCCGCGACCCCCGGGCCGTGGACCGCCAGCTTGGCGGGCAGCGGGCCGTCCGGGCGGTAGCGCCGCAGGACGTAGAGCCCGAGGAGGTCGGCGCAGTGGTCGGGATGGAGGTGGCTGAGCAGCACGGCATCGAGCGACGCGGGGTCGGCGTAGCGCTGGAGCGGCCCGAGCGCCCCGCTGCCGAGGTCGAGGAGGATGCGCCAGGTGCGGCCCTCGTGCTCGGCCTCGACGAGGTAGCAGGACGCGGCGGACTCCGGCCCGGGGAAGGAGCCCGAGCAGCCGACGACGGTGACCCTCACGCGAGCACCGCCTTCCGGACGAGCGGCGGCGACGGGAACACCGGGCCGACGCTAGCGCCGACGCCGAGGAAGCGCACGGCCAGCCGGCGGAACTCCTCCGGGTCGCCGGTGGTGGTGAAGCCGTGGCTGGGCTCGGGGAGGCCGCCGGGGCGCAGCAGGCCGCGGTCGGCGAGGACGCGGTAGACGTCCTTGGCCGTCTCCTCCGCCGACGACACGAGCGTCACGTCGTCGCCCATGACGTAGGAGATGACGCCGGTGAGCAGCGGGTAGTGGGTGCAGCCGAGGACGACGGTGTCGACGTCGCGCTCGTGTAGGGGGTCGAGGTAGCCGTGGGCGACCCCGACGAGCTCGTCACCGCCGGTGACGCCGGCCTCGACGAACTCGACGAACCGCGGGCACGGCGTGCTGGTGACCGACAGGTGCGGCGCCGCCGCGAAGGCGTCGAGGTAGGCGCCGGACTGGTGGGTACCCGTCGTGGAGATGACGGCCACCCGGCCGTTGCGGGTCGCCGCGGCGGCGCGGCGCACCGCGGGCCGGATGACCTCGACGACCGGGACGTCGTACCGCTCACGGGCGTCGTGGAGCACCGCGGCGCTCGCGGTGTTGCAGGCGATGACGAGGACCTTGACGCCGTGGTCGACGAGGCGGTCGAGGCACTGGAGGGCGAACTCCCGCGTCTCGGCGATCGGGCGCGGTCCGTAGGGGGCGCGGGCGGTGTCGCCGAAGTACGCGACCGACTCGTGGGGCAGCTGGTCGAGGATCGCCCGCATGACGGTCAGGCCGCCGTAGCCGGAGTCGAACACCCCGATCGGTGAGTCGGTCACCCGACCCAGCGTAGGTGGGCACGCCGACGCGCACCGCTCCGAGGAGCGGTCGCGCGCGTCACACCCGAGCGGCGCCCGCGCGCACCCGCACCGTCGGGATCCCCGGTCAGCCCCGCAGGAGGGCGTCGGCGAGCGTCTCCTGGAGCCAGGTGAGGAAGTCGTAGAGCGCCAGCGCGTGGAGCAGTGGGTCGTCGTCGGCGAGCGAGCCGGCCACCTGCTCGAGGAGCTCGAGGTCCTCGTCGGTGCGCAGCCCGAGCCGCTCGCCGAGGACGAGCCGCACGTCGGTGAGCGCGGTGAGGAAGGAACGGGCCTGGTCGGCGTCGAGGGTGACCCGGTCCTCGAGCCGCAGCAGCGTGGCCGAGGCCGAGAGCGCGCTGGCCTTCCGGTGGCGGAGGCCGCCCTCGGTGAGCCGGCGGAACTCCTGCGCGGCCTCGGGGTCCTCCCGGTGGGCCGGGGGCAGCAGCCGGTCGAGGGCGGGGTCACGCGGGCCCTCGTCCGCGGGTGTGGTCGGGCCGCCCCCGAGGTCGAGGCCGGCCACGAGGTCGTCGAACGCGGCGTCGCCGGTGCCCGGCGCGTCCGGCGGCTCGAGGAGGTCGTGCACCTGGTCCATGACCGTCGCGACGACCTCGCGCTCGTCGGCGTCGAGCGTCGCGACGTAGCGGCGGTCGGCTCCACGACCGCTGCGGCGGAACGCCTTCGCCATCAGGCGTCCTTCTGGAAGGTCGCCCAGAGACCGTAGCCGTGCAACGCCTCGGTGTCGGCCTCCATCGCCTCGCGCGTGCCGTTGGCCACGACCGCGCGGCCCTCGACGTGCACCTGCATCATCAGCTTCTCGGCCTTGGCCCGCCCGTACCCGAAGTGCTGCTGGAGCACGTAGGTCACGTACGACATGAGGTTGACCGGGTCGTTCCAGACGATGGTCACCCACGGGACGTCGGGCAGGACGTCCTCGGCGGGGCGGACGACCTCCTCGGTCAGGGGTGCGAGCGACACGGCCCCAAGGATAGGGACCGCCGCGGCTCAGCCGCGCCCGCGGTCCCAGGACTGCGCGTAGACGCCGTCGTCGACGGCGCGGCCGCCCTCGCCGAGCTCGAGGGGGCGGAAGGTGTCGACCATGACGGCCAGCTCGTCGAAGTACTCGGCCCCGATCGAGGCCTCGGACGCCCCGGGCTGCGGGCCGTGCGCGTGGCCGCCCGGGTGCACCGTGATCGAGCCCTTGCCGATGCCCGAGCCCTTGCGCGCCTCGTAGTCGCCGTCGACGTAGAACATGATCTCGTCGCTGTCGACGTTGGAGTGGTAGTACGGCACCGGGATCGACAGCGGGTGGTAGTCGACCTTGCGCGGCACGAAGTTGCAGATGACGAAGTTCCAGCCCTCGAACACCTGGTGCACGGGCGGTGGCTGGTGCACCCGTCCGGTGATCGGCTCGTAGTCGCGGACGTTGAAGGCGTAGGGGTAGAGGCAGCCGTCCCAGCCGACGACGTCGAGCGGGTGGAACGGCAGCTCGTGGGCGGTGCCGACGATCCCGCCGGGCCCGTTCCCCCGGTGCTTGATGAGCACCTCGGACGCGTCGGTCGCCTTCTCCCCCACGTCCTCCGCGAGCAACGGGCCGTCGGGGACCCGCAGGTCGCGCTCGCAGTAGGGGGCGTGCTCGAGCAGCTGTCCGTACTTGCTGAGGTAGCGCTTCGGCGGTGCGATGTGGCTGTTGGCCTCGATGCAGTACGCCCGCAGCGGGTTCCTCGTCGAGCGCTTGGGGAGCCACCGGTGGGTCGTGGCCCGCGGGACGACGAGGTAGTCGCCCTCGGCGACGTCGAAGGCACCGAACACGGTCTCGACCCGGGCCGCGCCGCGCTCCACGTAGACGCACTCGTCGCCGACCCCGTTGCGGTACCAGGGGCTGGGCGCGCCCGCGACGACGTAGGAGATGCGGACGTCGCCGTTGCCGAGCACGAGCCGTCGGCCGGTGACGACGTCGGTCGTGCGCACGTCCTTCGGGATGAAGAGGTCGTGCAGCCGCAGGTGCCGCGGCGCAAGTGGGTGGTTGGGGGTCGTCGACTGGTCGGGCAGGGTCCACTCGCGGGCGGCCGAGACGGTCGAGGGGATGTTGCGGTGGTAGAGCAGGCTCGAGTCCGAGCTGAAGCCCTCCTCGCCCATCAGCTCCTCGTAGTAGAGCTCACCCTGCTTCCCGCGCCCGGCGGGACGGCGGTGCTGGGTGTGCCGCTTCGGGGGGATGCTGCCCATCGCCTGGTAGTGCGCCACGGTTGTCGTCCACCTCGCTGTGGTCTGGGGCCGGTCGGACCTTTCCGCCCCACCCTAGGCCCGGACGGTGGCACCGGCACGTGTGCCCGGTACGGGTCCGGCAGGGTGGCCAGGTCTGTCCAACCGACCCGGGGAGGCACAGCACATCCTGTCCACTCGTCGGGAGAGGCCTCGCGGTCGGGCTCGGTGCCGTGCCGAGCACGTGTCGGCGCGGTGGGACACGATGGGGGCATGACCTGGCTCGTCCCGCTGCTCTCCTTCGTCGGCGGCCTGGTCGGTGCGGGCGCGGCGGGCTGGGTGGCCCTGCGCGGTCAGCGCCAGGACGCCCGGGGCGAGTGGCGTCAGCGGCTCGACCAGGCGATCGCGCTCGTCACCGCCGACACCGAGGCCGAGCAGCAGATCGGCGACGAGCTCCTCGCCGACCTCATCGACTCCGACCTCGGCAGCGACGACGACCGCGAGCTCGCCCGGCGCATCGCCCGGATCCGGTTGGGCCAGCAGCTCGCGGAGGGTCGGCGTGGCCAGGAAGAGGTGGACCTGTCGCTCGCGCCGGGGGATGATGGAGACGTCGAGCAGGAGGAGGCGCCATGACCACGGCCACCCAGCAGGGGGGGATGTTCCGGCTGCCCTCCTCGACCGTGCGGCTCGCCCGGGCGCTCGTCAGGGACGCCCGGCGGCGTGGCACCCGCGAGAACGCGCGGGTCGAGGACGCCGCGCGCACACCGCTGCCCGAGGACACCCGGCGCTGACCCCGTCCGTGGTGACCGGGGGGACACGATGACGGCCCGCGCCTTCCCGTACGTCCTCCACGTCGACCTCGACCAGTTCATCGCGGCCGTCGAGGTCCTGCGCCACCCGGAGCTGGCCGGCCGGCAGGTCGTCGTCGGCGGCCGCGGCGACCCCACCGAGCGGGCCGTCGTCTCGACCGCGTCCTACGAGGCCCGCGAGCTGGGCGTCCGGTCCGGGATGCCGCTGCGGCTCGCGGCCCGCAAGGCGCCGGACGCGGTCTTCCTCCCGGTCGACGGCCCGCACTACCTCGCGGCCTCCGAGGAGGTGTTCTCGGCGGTGCGCGACCTCGGGCTCGTCGTCGAGGTGCTCGGCTGGGACGAGGGGTTCGTCGGCGCCGACACCGACGATCCCGAGGCCCTGGCCCGTTCGGTCCAGGCGGCGGTCCTCGGACGCACCCGGCTGCACTGCTCGGTCGGGGTGGGCGACAACCGGGTCCGCGCCAAGATCGCCACGGACTTCGGCAAGCCGCAGGGCGTCTTCCGGCTCACCGCGGCGAACTGGGTCGAGGTGATGGGCGCCCGCCCGACCGCCGCGCTGTGGGGCGTCGGCTCCCGGGTGTCGGCGCGGCTCGAGAAGCACGTCATCCGCACCGTCGACGAGCTCGCGGCCGCCGACCCCGCGCTGCTCGTCGCGGAGTTCGGGCCGCGGATGGGCGCCTGGTACGGCTCGCTCGGGCGCGGGGAGGGCTCTGCCGAGGTCGACGACGCACCGTGGGTCGCCCGCGGGCACAGCCGGGAGACGACCTACCAGCAGAACCTCGCCACCCCGGACGAGGTGCGCGACGCCGTCCGGGTGCTCACCGACCAGGTGCTCGAGGACGTGCGCCGCGAGGGCCGGCCGGTCGTCCGCGTCGGCCTGAAGATCCGGTACGCACCCTTCTTCACGGTCAACCGCAGCCGCAAGCTGCCGGCGACCACCTCGGAGGCGGCGCCCGTGCACGAGGTCGTGCAGGCCCTCCTCGCCGACCACCTCGAGGAGGGCCGCGAGGTGCGGCTGCTCGGCGTCCGGGCCGAGATGACGATGCCCGACGGGGGCGACGACCTCGAGCGCACGCCCGTCCGCGGTCGCGTCTGACCCTGCCCCCCGGCCCGGTCAGTTCCCGTGGTCCGCGTCCTCGCCGTCGTCGCCCGGCACGTGCGCGTCCGGCCCGGCCGGGCCCTCCTGCACCTTCCCGGACTCCGCGTCCGGCTGGCCGGCGACCGCCTGGTCGTCGCTGACCGGGGTGTCGGCGTCCCCGTCGTCCATCCGCTGCACCTCGGACACCTGTCCGCCCTCGTCTCCACTCATCCACCGACCGTAGGTGCACCTCGGCACCCGGTCGGCCGGGAGGCGCGCACGAACGAGTGCCGCGTCGGGCCCCACGCCGGCCCGCGCTAGGTTGGACGCCATGCCGACGACGCCGGCGCCGATCACGATCAGCTCCTGCGGCCGCCTTGTCTGCGGCGGTTCGTTCTGTTCGAACGTGGCCCGCATCGATCAACCCGATCCCCCTGTGGCAGGGCGAAAGGGAAAATGCCGCCGCCTGCTCGCGGGGCAGAATATCGAAGGGTCACGCAGCGCAAATATGTAACATTTGTGACATCCATAGCCAAGGGCTATGGGCGGTCGGCGCGAATCCCCTCGAGCGTATCTTCGAGCGTGCGCAGGAACTGGCGCGCGATCTTCGACGGCGGCCGGTCTTCCAGCGTGACGTAGGACACGGTGAACCCCAGCGGCGGGTCGGTCGGCAGCCAGCGATAGCCGGGCGATTGCCAGGCGCGCGCGGTGAATTCGTCGATCACCGTGACGCCGCCCTCAAGCTGGGCCAGGCGCGCCGCGATGAAGAAAGTCTGGACCGACACCGATTCGCGATAGGTAATGCCGCGATCGCGCGCCGCGCGGGTGAGGACGTCGCCGATCGGCCCCGTCGCCGCCACGCCGATGACATCGCGATCGGCCAGCTGATCGAGTGCAAGGCGCGGGCCCGCATCGGCGAAGGCGCCGTCGGGGAAGAAGACGACTAGCTCGCCTTCCGCCAGCAGCGAGCGCGTCAGGCGCGGATGGCGCGGCGGGGTGTAGGCGATCGCGATATCGGTTTCGCGCTCGATCAGCGATTGCACCAGATCGTCATGGTGATGGGTATGCACCTCGAAGGTCACGCGCGGCCATTCGCGGCGGAACTGGGCCATCGCCTGCGGTACGACGTCGAGCGCCAGGCTGGGCACGATGCCGAGCCGGATATGCCCGCCGCCCGCTTGCGACAGATTGCGCGCCGTATGCTGGAGCGAGGTGATGCGGTCGAAAATATCGCCCGCCTCGTGCATGAGCGCATGCGCCTCGTCGGTGGGGACGAGGCGGCCGCGGGCGAGCTGGAACAGCGCAAATCCCAAGCCGTCCTCGGCATGACGCAGCGTCTTCGAAACCGAAGGCTGCGACACGCCGAGCGCGCGCGCGGCGGCGCTGATCGACCCGTGCGTATAGACGGCGTGAAAGACTTCGATCTGGCGAAAGCGCATGCCGCGACTGTACTCCCGCAAAAGCTGGGGTCCAGTGCCCTTTACGCTCATGCGCGCTGCGCGATCGCCTCGACTTCGATCAAGGCACCGTCCGCGAGCAGCGCCGAGACCACCGTGGAGCGCGCGGGGAAGGGCGCGCCGAAATGGCGGCGATAGGCCGCGTTGAACGCGGCGCCGAACCGCGCGTCGGTCAGCCAAGCCGTCACCTTGACGACATCGGCGGCGGTGCAGCCTTCGGCGGCGAGCACGGCGATCAGATTGGCGAGTGCCTGTTCGGCCTGCGCTTCGATTCCTCCGGCGACGATCTTGCCGTCGTCGCCGCGCGCGAGCTGTCCCGATGTGAAGACGAGTGACCCGGCGCAGCGGGCAGGGGAAAGCGGCGGTCCCGACATGATGATCCTCTCCTGTTTGGTGGCGACAGGTTTCTAGGCGCAGACCATTGAGCAAAATATCGCCGATAGGCGGGCGATCCATAGCTATGGGTTATGGAGTGCAACTTCGGCGGGAGCGCGGCGCTGATGGCGCAACCGGAAAATTTTGCTGGCGGCTTGTCCGGTCTCGCGAGCGCTCAAACGGTCGCCGTAGCGTAAACTGTTGCTTTTTGGTCACGAATTTCGGGAAAATCCGCCATTGTCACCGCGATGGCGTTGACGCGGCCCGCCGCCGTATTACAGCGACCAGTCACCGCCAGTGCATCCCCTCCTTAGGCCCGATGGGTCACCTCTGGCGGTATGGAGAGAGAGACTATCATGACTTTGCGCAACATTTTGTTGGGCGCCACGATGCTGTGCGCCGCGACCACCCCCGCCATCGCTTTCGCTCAGGACACCGCCGAGGCGCCCGCAAGCGATACCGATTATGGCAATGACATCATCGTCACCGCGACCAAGCGCTCGCAGACGCTTCAGGATACGCCGATCGCCGTTTCGGTGACCTCGGCCGCCGATATCCAGAACGCGCAGATCCGCGACCTCAT
>JACXUW010000518.1 GCA_014763705.1 Micrococcales bacterium
CCACTACGTCGCGGCCCGCGTCCCCGGTGACGCCGACCCCCCGAGCGCGGCCCCCTACCGGCCGCCGGCCCTCCTCCCGTGGTTCGTCACCGCGGCGGTCATCGCCGTCGGTGCGCTCGTGTCGCGGGCGCTGCTCGGGTCCTGGGACCTCATCGTCCCGCGGTTCGCGATCGCCGTCGCGGTGCCCCTGCTCGTGTGGCTGGGCTCGCTCCTCCTGCGCCGGGGTGGCCGCCCGCTGCCGTGGGGGCCGTACCGCCGTCCGGTCACCGCCGCGCAGGCGGCGACGACGACGGTCGTCGGCGACGTCCTCGGGATCCTCGTCCTCGTCATCCCCGGGCTCGGCCTCGTCCGCGCCTTCACCGCCCCGGTCGCCCTCGGCATCCTCGGCTGGAACCTCGTCCTCCTCCTCGCCGGGGTGGCCGGCACCCTCGGCACCTTCGCGGCCGCCCGGTGGGCCGGGCGGTGGCTGGGCCGGGTCGCGCCGGAGCGGATGCTCGTCGCGCTCGTCCCGGGACGGGTCCTCGACGCGGTGGGCCGGCGGCGCTCGCGGCTCGGGGGCTGGATCCTCCTCACCTGTGGCGTCGTCGCCTTCGTCGCCGTCGGCCTGTGGCCGGAGCCGGTCGCGGGCGCGCTCGGCGTCATCGGCGTCATGCTCCTCGCGGTCTCGGCGGTCGCCCTGCCGCTCGGCGCCACCGTCATCCTCCTCCAGGGCGGTGGCGCCCCGGACGTGCTCTCCCGGCCGATGACGCCGCTGCTGCGGACCGCCCCCGTGATGACCGTCGTCGTCCTCACCGCCGTCGTCGTGGGGCTCACCGGCAGCGACGCGCGGGTGCACGGGCTGCGGGTGTCGAGCGAGGCCGCACCCGACCCCGGCAGCCGCCCCGACCTCGGGACGCGGCTGGCCGGCCTCCTCGCCCGGCCGGGGTGCGACACCCCGCTGCCCGACACGCCCTACCGCGTGCGGCCGCTCTTCCTCCTCGCGGCCGAGGGCGGTGGCATCCGCGCCGCCGCCTGGACCGCCCTCGGCACCGACGCGCTCGCCGCCGCCGGCGGGGACTGCGCCGAGGCCCTGGCCTCCTCCGGCGCCAGCGGGGGAGCGGTCGGCCTCACGGTGTCCGCCTTCGCCGCGGGGGACGCCTTCCCGGCCGTCGAGGCGATGGCCGGCCCGGACACCCTCGGCGTCGCCGTCTCCGGCCTGCTCGTCCGCGACCCGCTGCGCTCGGTCACCGGCCTGGCGTTCCCGACCGCCGGGGAGGAGGGCTGGGTCGACCGGGCCGGGTTGATGGAGCGCGAGTGGGAGCGGGCGGTCCCGGCGCTGCGGACCCCGTACCTCGACGCGCCGACCGGGCGGGTCACCGGCGCGCTCGTCCTCAACTCCACGTCGGTCGCGACGCGCTGCCGCGCCGTCCTCAGCCAGGTGGCCCTCGACCCGGCCGCCGACGCCCGCGACTGCCGGACGCCCACGGCCGTCCCCGACACGGTCGACCTCTTCGCGACACTGCGCACGGGCTGCTCCGGCCCGGCGCCGACGCTGCGGGCGAGCACGGTGGCGCTGCTCGCCTCCCGCTTCCCGTACGTCACCCCGTCGGGGGTGGTGACGACCGGCTGCCCGGCCGGGAGCACGTCGCCCGACGCGCAGCAGCTCGTCGACGGCGGGTACGCCGACAACGACGGCCTCGGGACCCTCGTCGACCTCGCCCCGCGGTGGCTGCCGGCGCTGCGGGCGCACAACGGGGCCGTCCTCGCCGCCGGCGGGGGCGCGACGCCGCTCGTCGTGCCGGTGCTCGTCTACCTCGACAACGGCTCGGGCAGTGACCTGTCCGCCGACCCGGCGGGCGCGACGAACGAGGTGCTCGTGCCCCTGCTGACCAAGGGAGCGGCCACGGCGGCGCTGTCCTCGACCGACACGCAGCTGCACCGCTCGCTCGCCGTCCTCGCCACCGACGGGGTGCTGCCCGGCTGCGCCGACGACACCACCGGCGCGTGCGCGGCCGTCGAGCGCTGGCGCGGCCCGGCGGTCAAGGTCTTCTACCAGCCGACCCGGCCGAGCATCGCCGCCCCGCTGGGGTGGGTGCTGTCCGACGAGTCGTTGCGGACACTGCGCTGCGCCCGCGACGACCAGGTCGTCGGGGCCGGCCTCGCGCC
>JACXUW010000067.1 GCA_014763705.1 Micrococcales bacterium
CCGGACGCGCCAGCAGAAGGAGTTCCCCATGAAGCGTCAGTCCACCGGCCCCTCCCTCAGGTCCCTCACCGCCGCTGCCGCCTGCACCGGCGTCCTCCTCGCCGTCGCCGGCTGCGGCAGCGGCGGGTCGGGGAGCTCGGGCTCGGGAAGCGCGAGCGGAGGGTCGGGCGAGAAGCGGACCATCGTGTTCATGGCGCCCAACACCACCCCGACCCGGTACATCCAGCAGGACGGACCGGCCTTCGAGGCCGCGGTGAAGGCGCTCGACCCCAACGTGACCGTGAAGTTCGTCAACGCCAACGGCGACTCGAACACCCAGCTCTCGCAGGCCAACGCGGCGATCGCGTCAGGGGCCAAGGCGCTCGTCGTCGTTGCTGCCGACCCGAACCTCAGCGCCGGCCTCCTCCAGGCCGCCCAGCAGGCGAACGTGCCGGTGATCGGCTACGAGAACCCGCCCATCAAGGGAACGCTCTACGCCCAGGTCGTCTTCGACCCGCGCAAGGTCGGCAAGCAACAGGCGGACTACTTCGCACAGCAGGTGACGAGCGGGAAGCTCGGGGCGACGCCGGTCAAGGTCGCGCGGCAGTACGGCAACAAGGGTGACGTCTACACGACCGAGATGCTCGCCGGGCAGAACGAGGTCATCGACCCGCTGATCAAGAGCGGTGACATCACGGTGGTCTGTGAGGACTACATCAAGGACTGGGCCCCGGACAACGCGACGAAGGCCACCGAGCAGTGCCTCACGAAGACGCAGAACAAGGTCGACGCGTTCTTCGGCTTCTACGACGGCATCACGGCCGGCATGATCGCCGCCCTGACCGCCAAGGACCTGACCATCCCGGTGTACGGCGGGCAGAACCCGGAGCTCACCGGCCTGCAGTACATGCTCACCGGGCAGCAGCAGGACGACGTCCTCAAGGCGTTCAAGGTCGAGGCCGAGGCCGCGGCCAAGATCGCCCTCGCTGCGATCAACGGCGAGAAGCCCCCGGCGGACCTCGTCAAGGACACGATCGACAACGGCGCCATGCAGGTGCCCACGGCCAAGCTCGACGCCACGCTCATCCACCTCGAGGAGGGCAAGGACCCCGGTGACGCCGTCCAGCAGGCGGTCGACCTCGGGATGTTCACGTGGCAGCAGATCTGCACGGGCGCGGCGGCGTCGACCCCGACCTGCAAGGCCAAGCTCTAGTGCCGCCCGGGTGCGGGAGCAGCCGTCCGGCCGGACCGCAGCTCCCGCACCCTGACCGGCGACCGTGACCCGTCGACCCGCGGGCGACCAACCGACGAAGGGACCGAGCGTGGACAGGGATGACCGCCCCGGGGGCGAGGGACCCCTGCTCGAGCTGACCCGGATCTCGAAGCACTTCGGGGGCGTACGAGCCCTCGACGGCGTCGACCTGACCGTGTCGGCCGGGGAGGTCGTGGCGCTCATCGGCGACAACGGTGCCGGCAAGTCGACCCTCGTGAAGATCATGAGCGGTGTCGAGTCGCCGGACTCCGGTGAGATCCGGGTGCGGGGCAGGGCGGTGCGCCTCGACTCGCCCCGGGCCGCCGCCGAGGCCGGCATCCACACGGTCTTCCAGGACCTGTCCCTCTGTGACAACCTCGACGCCGTCCAGAACCTCTTCCTCGGTCACGAGCGGTGCGGCCCGTCGTGGACCGGTCGCCGCGTGCGTCGGCACGTCATGGAACGACAGGCCCAACAGATCCTCGAGTCGCTCTCGGTCAAGCTCCGGTCCCTGTCGGCGCCGGTCTCCGAGCTCTCCGGTGGGCAGCGGCAGGGCATCGCGATCTGCCGGGCCCTCATCAGCGACCCGGCGGTCGTCCTGCTCGACGAACCGACCGCGGCGCTCGGGGTGTCGCAGCGTGGTGAGGTGCTCGACCTCGTCGACCGGCTGCGGGAGCAGGGGCGGGGCGTCGTCGTCATCTCGCACGACATAAAGGACGTGCAGCGGGTGGCCGACCGCATCGTCGCCCTCCGGCTCGGCTCGAAGGTCGCGGAGTTCGCGCGGGACGGGTACGCCGCCTCCGACCTCGTCGGGGCGATGACCGGCGCGCACGAACGACACGACGACGTCCGCAGCGAGGAGTCCCGATGACCACGTCGACCAGGCCACCGGTGGCCCCGGCCGCGGAGCGACGCACCGTCGTGGGCCACGCGATCGAGCGCGCCGCGAGGATGCCGCGCAGCATCCCCGTCCTCGTGACGCTCGCCCTCATCTGGGCGGTGTTCTACAGCCAGAGCCCCTTCTACCTGAGCTTCGGCAACCTGACCAACCTGACTCTCCAGATCGTGACGACGGCGATCCTCTCCCTCGGGGTGGTCTTCGTCCTGCTCGTCGGCGAGATCGACCTGTCGTCGGCCGCGCTGTCGGGCGTCTGTGCCGCGGTGGCCGGCACCGTCGTGGTCACCCACGGCCTGCCACTCGCTGTGGGAATCGCCACGGCCGTCGTCGTCGGGATGGTCGTGACCTTCGTCGAGGCGCAGGTCATCATCTTCGGCGTCCCCTCCCTCATCGTGACCCTGGGCGGGATGGTCATCCTCCAGGGGCTGCTCCTCGTCGTGCTGCCGGAGGAGTTCACGATCAGCATCGCCGGGACGCCGCTGGCCTCCCTCGCCCTGACCGCCGTGCCGGCGGGGGCGAGCTTCGCCCTCGCCGCGGTCGGCGCCCTCGCGTTCGCCGGCTACCGGACCCTGCTCCACCGCGAGCGGACGAGCACCGGCTCCGGTGGGTCCGTGCTGCGGTCGGTCGCTGCGCCCTCGGTGGCCGCGGCGGTCGGGCTCTTCGCCGTCGTCTTCGTCCTCAGCCGGCAGCGCGGGCTGCCGCTGCCCGTCCTCATCCTCGCCGGGATGCTCCTCGTGGCCTGGTACTGGACGACCCAGACCCGCTACGGCACACACCTCTACGCGGTCGGCGGCGATCGGGAGGCCGCCCAGCGCGCCGGTATCCCGGTACGCCGGATGGTCATGTACTCCTTCCTCGTCCTCGGTGCCTGCGCCGCGGTCGCCGGCATGGTCGACTCCTCCCGGCAGCTGGGTGTGTCCGCGACGTCGGGCGCCGGGCCTCTCATGCTCAACGCGATCGCCGCGGCGGTCGTGGGCGGCACGAGCCTCTTCGGCGGTCGGGGGTCGGTGTGGTCGGCGCTGTTGGGCTCCCTGGTCATCGGCTCGATCAGCAACGGGGTGCAGCTGCTCGGGCTGTCCACGGAGGTGCAGTTCTTCGCCACCGGAGTCGTCCTGGTCCTCGCCGTCGCCGTCGACGTCGTGCTCAGCCGCGGCTCGCTCCTCCCGGGGCGCCGATGAGCGACCTGGACCCCGCCTGGCGCCCGGACCCCCGGACCGTCGGTGACACCCGCATAGTGCGCTTCGCGGCGTGGCTGTGCGACACCGGTCGCGCGACGCTCACCGACGTGACCGACTACCGCGAGCTCCAGGCCTGGTCGGCCACCCACCCGGGGGAGTTCTGGGAAGCGGTGGCCGAGTTCTTCGAGGTCGCGTGGTCCGTCCGGCCACGGGTCGCCCTCGCCGAACGGCGCATGCCGGGGGCGGTCTGGTTCCCGGAGGGTCGGCTCAACGTCGCCGAGCACCTGCTGCGAGGCGGCCGTGACGACGCCGACGCCGTCGTGCTGGTGACGGAGAGCGGCGAGCGCTCCACGATCACGTTCCGCGAGCTGCGCGAGCAGGCGGCCACGGTGGCCGGACGCCTGCGGGCCCTGGGCGTGCGTCCGGGCGACCGCGTGGCGGCGTACCTGCCGAACGCGATCGAGGGGGTCGTCGCGTTCGTGGCCACGGCCCTCGTCGGTGCGGTCTGGGCCCAGGCCGGGCTCGACTACGCCCCCGAGGCCGCCGCCGAGCGGCTCGGCCAGCTCGCCCCGTCGGTCCTCGTGGCCGGGACCGGATACCACTTCGGCGGCCGTGTGCACGACCGTCGGGCCGAGGTCGCCAGGCTGCGCGACCTGCTGCCCGACCCGGTTCACACGATCGTCGTCGAGACGGCCGGTGTTGCATCCGGCGTGCCGGGCGGCTCGAGCACCTGGGCGCAGGCTCTCGCCGCGCCGCCGGACGGGCGGCCGGAGCAGGTCCCGTTCGACCACCCACTGTGGGTGCTCTTCACCTCCGGGACCACGGGCCGGCCCAAGGGCATCGTCCACGGGCACGGGGGCGCGCTGCTCGAACAGCTCGTGTCACCCGGTCTGCACATGGACCTGCACGAGGACGACGTGTTCTTCTGGTTCACCACCCCCAACTGGATGATGTGGAACGCCCAGGTGTGCGGCCTCCTCCATGGGGCGACGATCGTCCTCTACGACGGCCGTCCGACGACCCCGGCCCCCGATGCCCTGTGGCGGGTCGTCGCGGACCTCGGAGTCACGGTGTTCGGCACGAGCCCGGGCTACGTCGAGGCCTCGCACCGGGCCGGGCTGGAACCGGGCCGCGACCTCGATCTCTCGTGCGTCCGGCTCATCGGGGTGACCGGTTCGGTCCTCCCTGCGTCCGCGAACGCCTGGGTCCGCGAGCACGTCGACGACCGGGTCCAGCTCGGGTCGATGAGCGGTGGCACCGACGTCGTCGGGATCTTCGTCGGGAGCGCACCGACGACCCCGGTGTACGACGGTGAGATCAGTGGCGTCGCCCTCGGGGTGGCGCTCGAGGTCTGGGGACCGGACGGCACGCCGGTCCCACCCGGTGAGCCGGGGGAGATGGTCGTCACCGAGCCGATGCCGTCGATGCCGGTGTGCCTCTGGGACGACCCGGACGGTGCCCTGCTGCGCGAGACCTACTACGCGACCTTCCCGGGTGCCTGGCGCCAGGGCGACCTCACGGTCCTCACGGAGCGGGGCACGGTCGTCATCCTCGGGCGCTCGGACGCCACGATCAACCGGTCCGGCGTCCGTCTGGGATCGGCCGAGATCTACGCGGCGATCAGTGACCTCGCCGAGGTCGAGGACGCGCTCGCCGTCGGCGTCGAGCGGCCGGACGGCGGCTACTGGTTCCCGCTCTTCGTCGTGCCTGCGGGGGAGCACGCCGCGGCCGACCTGGCCGCACGCATCCGTCAGCTGATCCGGGTGCGCACCTCCCCGCGCCACGTGCCCGACGACGTGATATTCGTACGACGGCTGCCCCACACCAGGACGGGGAAGCGACTCGAGGTCCCGGTCAAGCGCATCCTGCAGGGGGAGCAGCCCGACCGGGTGCTTGCCCTGGGGGCCGTCGACGACCCGGGGGCCCTCGACGACCTCGTCGACCACGCGCTGAGCACGGGAAGGAGCCACGGACCATGAGTCGACGCCCTACCGCCGACGCGACCGTCGCCCACTCCGACGACACCCGGGCGCCCGGAGCCCCGAGGGTCGGCGACGACGCCGGGGACTGGCGCCACTACGGCCGCACGGACTACCCGCGCATCCTCGAGGCCGCCCTCGACGCGTTCTCCGAGCACGGCTACCACGGGACGACCACGCGTGAGCTCGCGCAGCGCTGCGGCCTCTCCGTCCCCGGGGTCTACCACCACTACCCCTCGAAGCAGGACATCCTCTTCGAGCTGATGACGGTCATCATCGACGAGCTGCTCAGGCGCAGCCACGAGGCGCTGGACGCCGCTCCCCCCGATCCGCGGGCGCAGTTCGACGCCCTCGTGGAGTCGCTGCTCCGCTTCCACATGTACCGCCGCCGCTCGGCGATGGTCTCGACCGGTGAGCTGCGCAGCCTCGAGCCCGGGTACCGCGAGCGCTACGTCGCGAAGCGGGACGAGCAGCAGCGGATGCTCGACGGCGTGGTCCGCGACGGGGTGGCCTCGGGACAGTTCGCGACGCCGTACCCCGCGGACGCCAGCCGGTCGATCGCGTCGCTCTGCGTCGGGGTGGCCACGTGGTACCGCCCGGACGGCGACCTGTCGGTCGAGGCACTGCTCGAGCGCTACCTGACGATCGCGCGCTCGATCGTCGGCGTGGCCGCCGGAGGCGCCGAACCGGGGTCGCGATGACGGACGCACCGGCTGCGCCGTCCCGGCCCCCGACCACCTCGTCGCGTTCGGCTATCGTCACCGGCGCCTCCCGCGGCATCGGCCACGGCGTCGCGCTGGCCCTGGCGGCTCGGGGCTGGTCCCTGACCCTCGTCGCCCGTGACGGTGACCGGCTGGCCGCCACCGTCGACGAGGCGAGGGGCGCCGGAGCCGTCGCCGTGCGTGCCGTCGCGGTCGACCTCGCCGAGCCCGAGGCGTCGTCCACCGTCCTCGAGACGCACGCGACGGCCTTCGGCGCAGTGGACGCCATGGTGCTCGCGGCCGGTGTCGGGTCGGCGGCGCCCCTGGCCGGCTACCCGCCACGGCGCTTCGACAAGCAGTTCGCCCTCAACACCCGTGCTCCCTTCCTCCTCGTGAGCCAAGGGATGGCACTGCTCCGCGCGGCGGCCGAGGCCCGCCCGGCACACGGCGCCAAGGTCGTGGCGCTGGCCTCCATGGGCGGGGTGTACGCCGAGCCCGGCCTGTCGGTCTACGGCGCCAGCAAGGCGGCGCTCGTCGCGCTGTGCCGCGGCCTCAACGCCGAGGAGTCGGGGTCGGGGATCACGGCCACCGCCCTCGCGCCGGGGTACGTCGACACCGACATGAGCGCGTGGGTGCACGACACGGTGCCTCCGGAGTCGATGATCCCCGTCGCCGACGTCGTCACCACGGTCCTCGCGCTGCTCGACCTCTCGCCTCGGTCCGTCGTCAGCGAGATCGTGCTCAGCCGGGCCGGGACCACGGGATACACCGCATGACGCCCTCCGGCGGACCCGCGGCGCACGGGGGGCCCGGGTGAGCGGCGACCGGCCGCTCCTCGACCTCGTCGCCCTGCACGCCCTCCTCGTCGAGGGAGGCGTGACGGTCGCAGGCCCCTTGGAGGCCGGGCTCCTCAGCGGCGGCAAGTCCAACCTCACGTACGTCGTCAGCGACGGCGTGAGCCGGTGGGTCGCGCGTCGGCCCCCGGCGTCGGGGCTCACGCCGTCAGCGCACGACGTCGCCCGCGAGTGGCGGGTCACCCGGGCGTTGCGTCACAGCCGGGTGCCGGTCGCCCCGACGGTCGTGCTGTGCGAAGACCCGTCGGTCTTCGGTGCCCCCGTCGCGGTCGTCGAGTACGTCGAGGGACAGGTCGTCCGGACCCGGCCGCAGCTGCGCGGCCACTCGAGCGACGAGCTGAGAGCCTGCACCGACGCGCTCGTCGGGGTGCTGGCCGACCTGCACGCCGTCGACGTCGACGAGGTCGAGCTGGACGGTTTCGGCCGCCCCGAAGGCTTTCTCGAGCGCCAGGTCGGGCTGTGGTGGCGCCAGTGGACCAAGGTGCGGCAGAACGACCTTCCCGACGCCACGCAGCTCCACCGCGTGCTGCGCTCCGCCCTCCCCACGACCCCCGGAGCGGTCGGCATCGTCCACGGCGACTACCGCATCGACAACACGCTGCTGGCGGTCGACGACATCACGACGGTGCTGGCCGTCGTGGACTGGGAGCTCGCGACGATCGGCGACGTGCTGACCGATGTCGCGCTCATGGCCGTGTACCGGCAGCCCGAGCTCGACGCGATCCTCGGGGTCGAGGCCGCCTGGGCGAGCGACCGGTTGCCCTCCGGCGACGACCTCGCGCACAGCTACGCCCTGATGCGGGGCGTCGATCTGCCCCACTGGCCGTTCTACCTGGCCCTGGCGAACTTCAAGCTCGCGGTCATCGCCCAGGGCATCAGCTACCGCGCCCGGCAGGGTGCCGCAGCGGACGCGAGCGCCGCGGGAGCCGAGGAGGCCGTCCCGGAGCTGCTCGCCGCGGGCCTGCGCGCCCTGCGGACCGACTGACCCCTCACCATCTCCGAACGTGTGTGAAGTACGTCGGCATACCGACGCTGTTCACACATGTTCGGGGAGAGCCCGGGCGCGACGTCAGGGTGCGAGGAGGTCGCGCAGGTCGTCGGCGGTCAGGGCCCGGCTCAGCGCGGCTCCCTCGTCGACGACCCGGGTGAAGAGGTCGCGCTTGCGCTCCTGGAGGGCGACGACCTTCTCCTCCACCGTGTTCCGCGAGACGAGCCGGTAGACGTTGACCGGCTTGGTCTGCCCGATGCGGTGTGCACGGTCGATGGCCTGCGCCTCGGCGGCGGGGTTCCACCACGGGTCGAGGACGAAGACGTAGTCGGCCTCGGTGAGGGTGAGGCCGAAGCCGCCGGCCTTGAGCGAGATGAGGAAGACCGGGGCGTCCCCGTCGCGGAAGGCGGCGATCCGGTCGGCGCGGTCGCGGGTGCGGCCGTCGAGGTACTCGTAGGCGATGCCCTCCGCCTCGAGCCGGCGCCGGACGATGCCGAGGAAGCCGGTGAACTGCGAGAACACGAGCGCCCGGTGCCCCTCGCCGGCCAGCTCGGTGACGTACTCGACGAGGGTGTCGACCTTGGCCGACTCGGCCAGCCCGGCGTACTGCTCGTCGACGAGCGAGGGGTCGAGCGACATTTGCCGCAGCGCGGTGAGCGCCCGCAGCACGGCCATCCGGTTGCCGTCGAGGTCGTCGATGAGGCCGAGCAGGCGCTGGCGCTCGCGCTGGAGGTGCCGGTCGTAGACGGCGCGGTGGCGCGGGTGGAGGTCGACGGTGAGCAGCTGCTCCTGCTTCGGGGGCAGCTCGCGGGCCACCGACTCCTTGGTGCGGCGCAGCATGAGCGGGCGCACCCGGCGGCGGAGCGTGGCGAGCCGCTCGGCGTCGCCGTCGCGCTCGATGGGGTTGGCCCACTGCTCCTTGAACGCGCCGGGGCGCGGGTGCAGCCCGGGCGCGACGATCGAGAGCAGCGACCAGAGGTCCATCAGCGAGTTCTCGAGCGGCGTGCCGGTGATGGCGAACTTCGCTCGCGCGGAGAGCCGTCGGACCGCCTGGTAGGTCTTGGCCTGGTGGTTCTTGACGAACTGCGCCTCGTCGAGGACGACCGCCGACCACTCGCGCGAGCGCCACGCGACCTCGTCGATGCGGGCGACCGTGTACGACGTGATGACGATGTCCGCGCCGTCGATGACCGCGCCGAGCCCCCGGCCGTCCTTGCCGCGGGTGCGGTCGACGACGGCGGTGCGCAGCGACGGCGCGAACCGGGCCGCCTCGCCCGCCCACGTCGAGAGCACCGAGGTGGGGGCGACGACGAGGACGGGGTGCTCGAGCTCGCCGCGCTCCTGGGCCCGCAGCACCATCGCGAGGGTCTGGACCGTCTTGCCGAGGCCCATGTCGTCGGCGAGGACACCGCCGAGCCCGCAGTCCCAGAGCATCGAGAGCCAGCGGAAGCCGTCGACCTGGTACGGGCGCAGCGTGGCGTCGAGGCCGCGGGGGACCTCGGCCGGCTCGAGGCCGGTGCCGTCGACGAGCCGGCCGACGGTGCGCTGCCAGCGCTCGCTCTGCTCCTCGACGACGCCGAGCGCCGCGAGCTCCTCCCAGAGACCGATGTGTACGGCCGAGATGCGCAGCGGGTCGGACGGCTTGTCCTGGAGCGAGCGCGCCTCGTCCACGAGCCGGCGCAGGGTCTCGAGCTCGGGGCGCTCGAGCGAGAACCACGTGCCGGAGTCGAGGATGAGGTGCTCGTGGCCGCGGGCGATCGCCTCGATGAGCGGCGCGAGCGGCACGTCCTCGCCGGCGACGGTGACCGAGATGTCGAGGTCGAACCAGTCGGTGGCCGACGCGGACCCCCCGGAACCCGAGCCACCCCCACCGTCGCTCGTCGAGACCTGGATGAGCGGGGCCTCGTCGACCTCGGTGTACTCGGCGACCTCGCCGTGCACCTCGAGGTCGAGGAACGGCAGCTCCTCGAGGAGCGGGAGCAGCCGGCTGAACCCGACCGTGGTGAAGCCGTGGAAGCGCAGCTCGGGCACGAGCCGCGGGTGGTGCGCGACGACCTGCCACAGCGGGTCGAACGCCTCGATGTCCTCGACCCCGCGCAGCTCCTCGACGAGCCGCCGCTCGGCGCCGTGGTCGCGCATCGGGTCGGGCTCGTCCGAGCCCATCGGCACCCGCACGCCGCTGGGACCGCCGTAGTGGTACCCCCACTGCAGGTGCGTGCGGTGGCCGGGCTCGACGGTGACGGTGAGCGCGAGCCGCGGCGGCACCGAGTCCGGGAGGGCGAGGTCGGGGTCGAGGCTGCGGACCCGGGCCTTGCGGCGCAGCCCGGGCAGGTGGGTGACGGTGAACCGCGCCCAGTCGGCTTCCGGGACCTCGACGACACCGAGGTCGAGCAGGCGCTGGCGGCTGCCGTCCAGCGGTTCCGCGAGCGCCCCGAGGACGAGGGTGGCGTCGTCGCGCAGCCAGAACCCGGTGGCCGGGGACCCGACGAGGTGGGTGTCGGTGCCCGGCTCGACCGGGAGGTCGAGGCGCGGGTGGAGGCTGGCGCCGTCGTCGGTGCGCTCGATGTCGACGACGAGCTCGGCGGGGTCGGTGGCGAAGGCGACCTCGCCGGAGCCGGTGAGGTCGGTCAGCAGCCGGACGCCTGCGCGGTCGGCGGAGCGCAGCAGCGAGACCCATCCGGGACCGAGGTGGTCGAGGAGGATGGCGTCGGGCATCCGGCCGTAGCCGAACGCGCGGACCGAGCGACGGTGGGCGTCGGCGATGGCGGTGAGGGCGTCGACGTGGTCGTCGGAGTAGGTGACCCGGCCGTAGCCGTAGTAGCCGCCGGCGAAGCTCTCCCAGGAGACGCCGGTGCGGATCCACGCGTCGCGGACCCCGGGGACGACCGGTCGCAGCCGCAGCTGGGCGCGGCCGGTGTCGTCCGTGACGCGGGCCCGCCCCGAGCCGGCGCGCGCCTCCTCGATGAGCAGCCCGACCGGCGTGACGTCGCGCGGGCCGTCCTCGGTGAGGACGCCGCCGAGGGCGCGCTCCCAGGCGGGGCGCGGCGGCTCCTCCTGCCGCGCCGGGGTGGGGTCGAGCTCGCGGACCCGGGCGGCGACGGCGACGGCGTGCTTGCAGTCGCCGGCCACCGGGCACGAGCACTCGCTGTGCCAGCGCCGGACGCTGCGGGTGCCGACCGCCTCGTGCGGGCGCAGCGCCACCTCGGTGGTGTACGTCTCGCCCCGGCTGCCGCCGACCCATCCGGTGGCGTGCGCGCCGTCCGCGGAGACCTCGACGTCGACGACCCGGCCCTCGCGCGCGTACGCGAGCCCGCGGGCGACGGTGACGGTGCCGCAGACGTCGCCGAGCTCGCGGTTGGTCAGCTCGGACAGCCGGCCGGCGGTGACGACGCGCGCCACGGGCACCCTCCTCCCACGCGGACGGGCCGCCCCTGCGACGGCGGACCCTGAACACCCCACCGTACGTCGGCGGACCGACATCCGCCGAGCCCGTCCACAGGGTCAGGCGGGCAGGTCGAGAGCGAACGTCGTGCCGCGGCCGGGCTCGGAGGCGACCGAGACGGCCCCGCCGTGGGCGCGCGCGACGGCGTCGACGACGGCGAGCCCGAGGCCCGAGCCGCCGCTGCCCGAGGAGCGGGAGCGGTCGACCCGGTAGAACCGCTCGAAGAGGTGCCCGAGGTGCTCCGGCGGGATGCCCGGGCCGGCGTCGGACACCTCGACC
>JACXUW010000068.1 GCA_014763705.1 Micrococcales bacterium
GGTCGGGGTGGGCGTGGCCGACGGGGTCGCGGAGGTCGACGCGGGCGAGCTCGTCGGGGCCGCCTCGGGGCTCCCGGTGGAACAACCGGCGAGGGTGATCGCCAGCGCCCCGGTGAGGGCGACGAGGGGGGTCGTCCGTGACGGAGGGGTGGGGATGGTCACCCGACGACGCTACGGGACCGCCCGGGGATCCACGGAATCGCGCTGGTCGGGCGGCACGCCGGGACACCGTCGCCGGACCACGCTCCGATCCGCCATGATCGTCCTCGTGCAGGGCCTTCCCGTGGTGCTCGACGTCGACACCGGGGTCGACGACGCCTGCGCGCTGCTGCTGGCCGCCCTGCACCCCGGGCTCGAGCTGCGTGCAGTCACCTGCGTCGGCGGCAACGCGCCCCTCGTCGACGTCGTCCGCAACACCCTGACCGTCCTCGAGATGGTCGAGCGCACCGACGTGCCGGTCGGCGTCGGCGCCTCCCGGCCGCTCCTCGAGGACCCGGTCGACGCGCGGCACGTCCACGGGTCCGACGGGATGGCCGACCTCGGCCTGCCTCCGCCGCGGACGGCGCCGGACCCCCGCATCGCCGTCGACCTGCTCCGCGACACCGTCGAGGAGGCCGCCCACAGCGGCCGTCCGGTCACCCTCGTCCCGCTCGCGCCGATGACCAACATCGCCCTCTTCGCCCGGCTCCACCCGGCCGCGTTCGCCCGGCTGGAGCGCGTCGTCTTCATGGGCGGGGGCGCCACGGTCTCGAACGCCACCGCCGCGGCCGAGTTCAACGTATTCCACGACCCCGAGGCGGCGGCCGTCGTCCTCGACGCCTGCGCCGTCCACGAGGTGCCGGTGACGATGTACGGGCTCGACGTCTTCTACGAGCCGAAGGTGACCGACGCCCAGGTCGAGCGGCTGCGCGGCATCGACACCGCGGCCGCCCAGCTCGCGGCGGCGCTCATCTCCTTCCACCACCGGCGCTTCGCGAGCGACGGTGCGACGATCGGGGACGCCGGAGCCGTCGCGATGCTCCTCGCCCCGGACGCGGTGCGCATCGAGCGGCTGCCGGTGCGGGTCGAGCTCTCGGGCACCTGGACCCGCGGCCGCACGATCGTCGACACCCGCGACTGGAGCGGCGACATGGACCACGACCCCCACGGGCCTGCGCCGGCGAGCGTCGACGTGGCCCTCGACATCAACGGACCCTGGGTCGCCGACGTGTGGCTGCGGACCGTCGGAGGTGAGCAGTGGTGAGCGGACGCGTCCTCGTCCTCGGCTCGCTCAACGTCGACCTGGTGACCCGGGTGGAGCGTCATCCGCGGCCCGGGGAGACCGTGCTCGGCGAGGGGCTGCGACGCCTCGCGGGCGGCAAGGGGGCCAACCAGGCGGTGGCCGCCGCCGCGGCCGGGGCGGACGTCGCCATGGCCGGGTGCGTGGGAGACGACGACGGGGGTGCGGCCTACCGCGAGCGGCTGGCAGCCCGGGGCGTCGACGTCTCGGCGGTGCGCGTCGTCGAGGGGGTCGAGACGGGGCACGCGCTCATCCAGGTGTCGGCGGACGCGGAGAACTCGATCGTCGTCGTCCCCGGCGCCAACCACGCCCTCGACGAGCGCGAGGTCGCGGCGGTCGACGCCCTCGGCCCCGGCGACGTCCTCGTCCTCCAGCTCGAGGTGCCGTTCGCCGTCGTCTGCACGGCGGCCCGTCGCGCGGCCGGCCGCGGCGCCCGGGTGGTCCTCAACGTCGCCCCGTGGGCCTCGCTGCCCCCGGACGTCGTCGCCCTCGCCGACCCCGTCGTCGCCAACGAGCACGAGATGCAGGCGCTCGCCGAGGCCGGCGCCCAGCCGGCCTCCCTCCTCGTCACCTTCGGCGCGAACGGCGCCTCGTGGGACGGCGTGACGGCGCCGGCCCACGCCGTCCCGGCCGACGAGGTGGTCGACACGACCGGCGCCGGCGACGCGTTCTGCGGTGCCCTCGCCGCGGCGCTGGCCCGGGGTGACGAGCGCGACGCCGCGCTCGCCGCCGCCCTGGCCGCGGGCGCCGACGCGGTGCGCCGGGAGGGAGCGCAGCCCGATCCCTACCTGTGAGTAACCTCTCCGCGGCGCAGTCGCCCACGCGGCCCCGGCCCGTGCCATCGTGACCTGATGGCTGCCACCGACGCCGTCCGGACCGCCGACTCCACCCCCGGGACCCCGCCGCCCCTCGTCGCCGACGTCGCCGGCCTGCGGGCCTTCCTCGACGGGCCGTACGCAACGGTGCGCGACGAGGTCCGTGCCGCCCTGGCCGAGCACGCCGGCCTCCTCGACGAGCGGGTCGACCTCCCGCGCGACGAGCTGCGCCGGCGGGTGCGCGACCTCGTCGTCGAGATCGGGGCGCGGGGCCAGGCCGCCCACGGCTTCCCGCGTGAGTTCGGCGGTGGCGGGGACATCGGGGCCTCGATCGCCTCGTTCGAGACGCTCGCGTACGGGGACCTCTCGGTCCTCGTGAAGTCGGGCGTGCAGTTCGGCCTCTTCGGCGGTGCCCTGCTCCAGCTCGGCACCCGGGCCCACCACGAGCGCTACCTCCCGGACGTCCTCTCCGGGCGCCTGCTCGGCTGCTTCGCGATGACCGAGACCGGCCACGGGAGCAACGTCCAGGCCCTCGGCACGACGGCCACCTACGACCCGGCGACGGACGAGATCGTCGTCCGCACGCCGGACGACGCCGCGCGCAAGGACTACATCGGGGGCGCTGCGCAGGACGGCGAGCTCGCCGTCGTCTTCGCCCAGCTCGAGGTCGGCGGCGAGCGGCACGGGGTGCACGCGGTCCTCGTCCCGCTGCGCCGCGACGGCGAGGTGCTGCCCGGCGTCCGCGTCGAGGACTGCGGGGCGAAGCTCGGGCTCGAGGGCGTCGACAACGGACGGCTGTGGTTCGACGACGTCCGCGTCCCGCGCGAGAACCTCCTCGACCGGTTCGCCACGATCGACCCGGACGGCACCTACCGCTCGAGCATCGAGAACCCCGATCGACGCTTCTTCACCATGCTCGGCACCCTCGTCCAGGGCCGGGTCAGCGTCGGCGGCGGGGCGGTCGGGGCCTCCAAGGTCGCCCTCGAGATCGCCGTCCGGTACGCCCTGCGCCGGCGCCAGTTCGAGGCGCCCGGCGGCGAGCAGGAGACCCTCCTCCTCGACTACGGGATGCACCAGCGCCGCCTCCTGCCGCTCGTCGCCCGGGCCTACGCCCTGAGCGCGGCGCAGGAGGAGGTGGCCCGGCAGCTGCACGCGGTGTTCTCCCCGGACACCCCCGAGGCCGACGAGCGGTCCCGCCGCGCGCTGGAGTCACGGGCCGCTGGCACGAAGGCGCTCGCGACCTGGCACGCGAGCGAGGCCATCCAGGAGTGCCGAGAGGCGTGCGGCGGGGCCGGCTACCTCGCGGCCAACCGGTTCGCCGCGCTCAAGGCCGACACGGACGTCTTCACGACCTTCGAGGGCGACAACCACGTCCTCCTCCAGCTGGTGGCCAAGGGCCTGCTCACCGACTACTCCTCGGAGTTCGAGGACCTCGACCAGCGCGGGATGGTCCGCTTCGTCGCGTCGCTCGCGGTGGAGACGCTCGTCGAGCGCAGCGCCGCGCACCAGCTGTTCGAGCGGATCCGCGACGTCCTGCCCGGCGGCCGCGACGGCTGGGACCAGGAGGCCGGGCTGCTCGACCCCGACTACCAGCTGGCGATGCTGCGCTTCCGCGAGGAGCACCAGATCTCCGGGGTCGCCCGGCGGCTCAAGGCCGGGGTGGATGCCGGCCGCCCGGCCGGCGAGGTGTTCGGCGAGGTGCAGGACCACGTCATCTCGGCCGCGCGCTCGCACGTCGAGCGGCTCGTCCTCGAGGCGTTCGTCGCGCGGGTCCGGGCGTTGCCGGCGGGGCCGGACCGCGACGTGCTGACCGCGCTGTGCGACCTCCACGCCCTGACGACGATCGAGGCCGACCGTGGCTGGTTCCTCGAGCACGGCCGGCTCTCGGCGCCGCGCTCGAAGGCGATCACCCGTGAGGTGTCCGCCCTGCTGCGCCGGCTGCGGCCGGTGGCGCTCGAGCTCGTCGAGGCGTTCGGCATCCCGGCCGAGGTCCTCGGCGCCCGCGACCTCGTCGGCCCCTGACGCCACGGCGCCGCCCGCCCGGGTGACCCGACTTCTTGCGAAGAACCCACCTCCTCGGGCGCCGCGGAAGGCCCCGACGGTGGGTCATTCGCAATAAGTGCGGCGGTCGGGGCGGTCAGGTGGTGGCGGGGGCCTCGGCGACGGGCACCGGGTCGACGACGATGGCCGTCTGCTGGCCGGCCACCCGGGTGAGGACGACCGTCGCCTGCGCGCCGTCGCCGGCCCGACGGCCGATCTTCAGCTGGCGGCGCAGCTCGTCGTCGTCGAGCCGGACGCCGCGCTTCTTGACGGTGAGCCCCGTGATGCCGTGCTGGGCCAGCCAGGCCCGCAGCGTCTTGACGGTGAACGGCATCGACTCGCGCACCGCGTAGCGGCGGGCGAACGGGAGGTCGACCTCCGCCTCGGACAGGACGTACCCGAGGCCGCGGTCGACCTCGACCCCGAGCGTCGCGCCGGTCACCGCACCGAGCAGGCCCGCCTGGGTGACGGCGCGGTCCGGCTCGTAGAGCCAGGCCCCGATCGACCCCGGCCCCTCGGCGACCGGCGGGTCGGGCTCGGCCATCGTCTCGTCGACCTCGACCGGGGAGCGCCCGGGCATGAGGATGCGGGCGCTGCGCCCGGGCCGGTGGGCGAGCGGTCCCCACCAGACCGCGCACTCGAGCACGTCCCCGCCGTAGCTCGTCCACTGCGCCTCGGTGCCGAGCGGGATGGCGTCGTGCGGCATCGACGGGGAGAGCTTGGCCCCGGTGGCCGGCACGGCGGTCGCCACCTGGAGGACGAACTGCCAGCTCGGGCGGATCTCGTCGAGCCGGAAGACCCGCTTGATCCGCCCGTGCCGTCCGGTCCGGCCCGGCACCCGGCGGGCCGGGTCGAGCCACACCCCGACGCGGGAGCGCAGCGGGTCGCGCGGCGCCTCGAACTCCTCGGCGTACCCCTCCCGGGCGCGGGAGTCCGGCCACGGCCGCAGGTTGGTGTCGGCGACGGCCGCCGTCACCGGGTCGATGTCCACCCCGTGCACGGTGACCCCGAGTGCCGACATCGCGACGGCGTCGCTGCCGATGCCGCACCCGAGGTCGTGGACCGTCGCGAGGCTCGCGTTGTAGTAGCGGCCGGCGTGGGTCGCGGCGACCTCGAGGCGGGAGGCCTGCTCGAGGCCGTCCGGGGTGTAGAGCATGTCGCGGGCGAACTCGCCGAACTTCGCGACGGCGCGCGACTGGAGGCGCTGCTGGGTGAGCAGGGCGGCGACGAAGTCGGGGGAGTGGCCCTCGCGGCGCAGCCGCTCCTGGAGGGCGAAGACGGCGGCCGGGTCGTACGGCGGGAGGGAGCGCAGGAGCTCCTTGCCGTCGGGCGATCCCAGCGCTCGCACGATGCCGACGTCCACGGCCGCACATCCTGCCATCCGATGGTGACCGCGACCCTGTGAGCCCCGACCCGACCCGGGCCCGGACCGCCGCCGGCGGCGCGGCTGGCACTCGAGTTGACCGAGTGCTAAAGCGCGGCCTAGATTTGCCTCATTGGCACTCACCGACGGTGAGTGCCAGCGCACCCGGTTCGATCTCGACCCCCGCGACGGCGAGCCCGGCCCGGACCGCGCAGTCCCCGTCCACTTCGACTCATCCCACAGGGGAGGAGCACACCGTGTCGGTTTCCATCAAGCCGCTCGAGGACCGCATCGTCATCAAGAGCCTCGAGGCCGAGCAGACCACTGCTTCGGGTCTGGTCATCCCGGACACCGCGAAGGAGAAGCCCCAGGAGGGCGAGGTCCTCGCCGTCGGCCCGGGTCGCATCGACGACAAGGGCAACCGCGTCCCGCTCGACGTCCAGGTCGGCGACCGCGTCATCTTCAGCAAGTACGGCGGCACCGAGATCAAGCACGGCGGTGAGGAGTACCTCATCCTCTCCGCCCGTGACGTGCTCGCCGTCGTCGGCTGAGCCACCGCTGACCCCGTGAGCGCGTCCCGGCGGCCTCGTGCCGCCGGGGCGCGTCCGGCATCCCCGTAAGACCCACGCGACGGGCCGGGCGCCACCGCGCCGCCCGTCACCCCAGCAAAGGACACCCATGGCCAAGGAACTGGAGTTCAACGACTCCGCCCGCAAGGCGCTCGAGCGGGGCGTCGACGCCCTCGCCAACGCCGTCAAGGTGACGCTCGGCCCCAAGGGCCGCAACGTCGTCATCGACAAGAAGTGGGGCGCCCCGACCATCACGAACGACGGCGTGACCATCGCCCGCGAGGTCGAGCTCGAGGACGCCTACGAGAACCTCGGCGCGCAGCTCGCCAAGGAGGTCGCGACCAAGACCAACGACATCGCCGGAGACGGGACGACGACCGCGACGGTCCTCGCCCAGGCGATGGTCAAGGAGGGCCTGCGCAACGTCGCGGCCGGCGCCGCCCCCTCGGGCCTCAAGCGCGGGATGGACCAGGCCGTCGAGGCCGTCTCCGCCCGCCTGCTCGAGACCGCCCGCGAGATCGAGTCCAAGGACGAGATCGCCCAGGTCGCCTCGCTCTCCGCCCAGGACCAGGAGATCGGCTCGATCATCGCCGACGCGTTCGACAAGGTCGGCAAGGACGGCGTCATCACCGTCGAGGAGTCCTCGACCGCCTCCACCGAGCTCGAGTTCACCGAGGGCATGCAGTTCGACAAGGGCTACATCTCCCCGTACTTCGTCTCCGACCCGGAGCGGATGGAGGCCGTCGTCGAGGACGCCTACGTCCTCATCAACCAGGGCAAGATCTCGGCCATCGCCGACGTCCTGCCGGTCCTCGAGAAGGTCGTCCAGTCGGGCAAGCCGCTCGTCATCATCGCCGAGGACGTCGACGGCGAGGCCCTCTCGACGCTCGTGGTCAACAAGATGCGCGGCACCTTCAACGTCGTCGCGGTCAAGGCGCCGGGCTTCGGCGACCGCCGCAAGGCGATGCTCCAGGACATGGCGGTCCTCACCGGCGGCCAGGTCGTCGCCGAGGAGGTCGGCCTCAAGCTCGACCAGGTCGGGCTCGAGACGCTGGGCCAGGCCCGCCGCGTCGTCGTCACCAAGGACTCGACGGTCATCATCGACGGCGCCGGTGAGTCCGCCGACGTCGAGGGCCGCGTCGCGCAGATCAAGCAGGAGATCGAGCGCACCGACTCCGACTGGGACCGCGAGAAGCTCCAGGAGCGCCTCGCCAAGCTCGCCGGCGGCGTCTGCGTCATCAAGGTCGGCGCGCACACCGAGGTCGAGCTCAAGGAGAAGAAGCACCGCATCGAGGACGCCATCTCCGCGACCCGTGCCGCGATCGAGGAGGGCATCGTCTCCGGCGGTGGCTCCGCGCTCATCCAGGCCGTGGCCGCGCTCGACGGGCTGTCCCTCGAGGGCGACGAGCTCGTCGGCGCGAACATCGTGCGCAAGGCCGCGGCCGAGCCGCTGCGCTGGATCGCCGAGAACGCCGGCCTGCAGGGCTACGTCGCCGTCGCGAAGGTCTCCGAGCTCTCCGCGGGCCAGGGCCTCAACGCCGCGACCGGCGAGTACGAGGACCTCGTCAAGGCCGGCGTCATCGACCCGGTCAAGGTGACCCGTTCGGCGCTGCGCAACGCGGCCTCGATCGCCTCGATGGTCCTGACCACCGACACCCTCGTCGTGGAGAAGAAGGAGGAGGAGCCGGCCGCCGCCGGTGGTGGCCACGGCCACGGGCACGGCCACTGAGCCTGCTCTCCTCGCACGACGCGCACGCCGCCCGGTCCCCGTCAGGGGGCCGGGCGGCGTCGTCCGTCCCACCTCACGCCGACTTCTTGCGGAAAACCCACGTCCCGGACGGCTCGGGACGCCGTTGCGGGTGGGTGATTCGCAATAGGTCGGACGGGTCGGGGTCGTAGGGTCGGGGGATGCGGCTGCTCGGTGTCCTCGGCGGGATGAGCTGGACCTCGACCGAGGCGTACTACCGGGGCCTCAACGTCGGCGTGGCGACGCGGCTCGGGGGACTGCACTCGGCCCGCCTGCTGCTGCACTCGGTCGACTTCGCGCCGGTGGCCGAGGCGCAGCACGCCGGCGACTGGGACGGCACGGCCCGCATCCTCGGTGCGGCCGCCCGCGGTCTGGCCGCCGGAGGAGCGGGGGCGCTGCTCCTCGCGACGAACACGATGCACACGGTCGCCGGCGAGGTGGAGGCAGCGGCCGGCATCCCGCTCCTGCACATCGCCGACCCCACGGCCGACGCCCTGCTGGCCGGCGGGCACCGCCGGGTGGGGCTGCTCGCCACGCGGTTCACGATGGAGCAGGATTTCTACCGCGAGCGGCTGGAGGCACGAGGCCTCGAGGTGCTCGTCCCGGACGCCGCGGACCGCGCTCTCGTCCATCGCGTCATCTACGACGAGCTCGTCCACGACGTCGTCCGGCCGGAGTCGCGCGAGGCCTACCTCGAGGTCGTCGGACGGCTGGTCGCCGGCGGCGCGGACGCGGTCGTCCTCGGATGCACCGAGATCGGCCTGCTCCTCCACGACGGGGACGCCGCGGTGCCACTGCTCGACACCACGGCGCTGCACGTGGCCGCCGGCGTCGACTGGCTCTGCGCCGACCATCCCGACTGATTGCGCCTGACCCACCTCGAGCGGCCCGACACGGGCGCCTCGAGGTGGGTTCCGGGCAATGAGTCGGGGAGGAGGGGAGCGCTCGGGCGTTCAGGAGCCCGGGGTGACGCGCAGGCTCCCGCTGCCGTCGAGGGCGACGACGTCGCCGACGCGCACCTGCCGGCCGCGACGGGTGTCGACCTCGCCGTTGACCGACACCAGGCCCCGCTCGATGACCTCGCGGGCGGTCGCGCCGTCGTCGACCAGCCCGCTCAGCTTGAGCAGCTGGCCGAGCCGGATCGACTCGTCGCGGATCGGCACCTCGAGGTCGTCGCTCACGCGGCTCAGGCTACGCGGCGGGGTGCCGGCCTCGGCGACGAGAAACCGCGGGCGCGTCGTGGGCTCTCGCCCCCACGACGCGACCCGCGGTCGGCGGGGGCGGCAGACCGTGGGCTCTCGCCCCCACGGTCCGCCGCCGCCCTCACCGGCCCCCCGGAGGGCCGGCGGGTTCCCGCGTGGGCGGGAACCAGTTCGTGCGGCGTCCCTCAGGACGCCAGGTGGCGCTGGCGCGCGTAGACGCTCTCTCGTTCGTCCTCGGTGAGTCCGCCCCAGACCCCGTAGGGCTCGCGGACGGCGAGGGCGTGTTCCCGGCACTGCTCGATGACCGGGCAGCCCAGGCAGATCTCCTTGGCGGCGGTGGCGCGGCGGTGGCGCTTGCTGCCCCGCTCACCCTCGGGGTGGAAGAACACCTCCGGGCCGACCCGACGGCACGCGCCGTCCAGCTGCCAGTCCCACAGGTCGGCCACAGGGCCGGGAAGCCGGGTGATCTCGGCCATGTCCACCTCCACGCAACACCGCGCCGACGCTCCTCGGCGACGGCAGGTGCAACGCTATGGTCGGTTTTCCACAGGTGGGGCAAGCGTCGGGTAAGGCTTTGGTCAAGGGTTGGGGGAGAAGGGCCCTCGGGCTCCTCCGATCGGTGGATGCCGCCTCGTCCGAGAGGCCGACACGGCGCCACCGACGGCGTCGGGGCAGCCCGCGGGCCGCATTCGGCGACTCCGCGCCGGGGCCGTAGAATCGGGCGATGAGCCTCGGACTCGACGAGACCAGCGCCACCGCCGACCTCCCCGGTCGCGAGGACCCGCGACCCTCCGCCGACGCACCCCTCGTGCCAGCCGCCTCGGCCGAGCCGGTGCAGTCCGGCCCGTTCGCCGAGCTCGGCCTCACCTACGACGACGTGCTGCTCCAGCCGGGCGAGACCGACGTCATCCCGAGCGAGGTCGACACCACCTCGCGGCTGACCCGGGAGATCTCGCTGCGGGTCCCGCTGGTCTCGGCGGCGATGGACACCGTCACCGAGGCCCGGATGGCCATCGCGATGGCCCGGCACGGCGGTCTCGGCATCCTGCACCGCAACCTCTCGATCGAGGACCAGGCCTACCAGGTCGACCTCGTCAAGCGGACCCAGACCGGGATGATCCCCAACCCGGTGACCATCGGCCCGGACGCCACCCTCGAGGAGCTCGACGAGATCTGCGGCCGCTACCGCGTCTCCGGCCTGCCGGTCGTCGACCCGGGTGACCACCTCCTCGGCATCGTCACCAACCGCGACCTGCGCTTCACCCCGGTCGCCGAGTGGGGCCACACGCTCGTGCGCGACGTCATGACCCCGATGCCGCTCATCACCGGGCACGTCGGCATCGGCCACGCCGAGGCGACCCGCCTGCTGCGCCAGCACAAGCGCGAGCGGCTGCCGATCGTCGACGACGAGGGCCGCCTGCGTGGGCTCATCACCGTCAAGGACTTCGTGAAGTCCGAGCAGTTCCCGCACGCGAGCAAGGACGCCGCGGGCCGGCTTCTCGTCGGCGCCGCCGTCGGCTACTTCGGCGAGGCGTGGGAGCGCGCGACGACCCTCGTCGAGGCCGGGGTCGACGTGCTCGTCGTCGACACCGCGCACGGCCACGCCCGGTTGCTCCTCGAGATGGTGGAGCGGGTCAAGAAGGACCCCGCCCTGCGGCACGTGCAGGTCATCGGCGGCAACGTCGCGACGCGCGCCGGGGCCCAGGCGCTCGTCGACGCCGGGGTCGACGCCGTCAAGGTGGGGGTCGGGCCGGGCTCGATCTGCACGACCCGCGTCGTCGCGGGCGTCGGCGTCCCGCAGGTCACCGCCATCCACCAGGCCTCGCTGGCCTGTGGCCCGGCCGGCGTCCCGCTCATCGGCGACGGCGGTCTCCAGTACTCCGGCGACATCGCCAAGGCGCTCGTCGCCGGCGCCGACACCGTGATGGTCGGTTCGCTGCTCGCCGGCTGCGAGGAGAGCCCCGGCGAGCTCGTCTTCATCAACGGCAAGCAGTTCAAGGCCTACCGCGGCATGGGCTCGCTCGGGGCGATGAGCTCGCGCGGCAAGAAGTCCTACTCCAAGGACCGCTACTTCCAGGCCGACGTCACCTCCGACGACAAGATCGTCCCCGAGGGCATCGAGGGTCAGGTCGCGTACCGCGGACCGGTCGGTGCCGTCGTGCACCAGCTCGTCGGCGGCCTGCACCAGTCGATGTTCTACGTCGGCTCGCGCACCGTCCCCGAGCTCAAGGCGCGCGGCCGGTTCATCCGGATCACCACGGCGGGCCTGCGCGAGTCGCACCCGCACGACATCACCGGCATCGTCGAGGCGCCGAACTACTCGTCCAAGGGCTGACCCCGCCGGGTCGACCCGCCGCCCGGGCGCACGTAGGGTCTGCCGCGTGCGCCGCGTCGTCCTCCTCCTGCCGCTGCTCGCGGCCGCGATGCTCGGCGGCTGCGGGTCCGGTGCCGTGGAGGCGGGACCGACGCGCTCGGCAGCGACCACCGGTCCGGGAGCACCGGGCC